>NVSS01000140.1 GCA_002732805.1 Coxiella sp. (in: g-proteobacteria) | reverse complement strand
AAAACACTTTAAAAACAGCCAGTAACCTGTCTGTCGCCAATGTGTTGTTATGCTGCCATAGGTAACTTAAATAAACTGCGACAATGCTTTTTCCATCTATAATTTTCGAGTAAAATCACAGAAGATGATTGCCCCCCTGATTTTTGTAATGGCGAGAGACCGTCAATGCCGTGATGGGAACGCTCTTCATTATAATAAAATCGAAATGACTCTAATTTATTTTCTAGATCTTTGTTAAGTCCGAAAGCATTATTAATTTGCATGGCAATACGTCGGTGTCCATATGTTGGGTTATTTGTTTTCATTTCTACAATGGCTTTAATTAAATTCTGAGATCGGCCTTTGGGGCCTGTTTTTTTGGTGTTTTTCGTGAAAACAGTAAATGATATTTTCGCTTTATCAACGCACGATGGAACTTTAAAATGGTTGCAGGCTTCAAAATTATAGCGATTTTTTTCAGTCGATTAGGGCTAATAAATATCGCCAACCAACCGAATAGTAGTTTATCCGTAAGCGAGAGTTTTGGTGATCGCTTCTTGTTACGGTTAAGGACTATCAGCTGTTGGCGTTGTAAAATATTTTCAGAAGCTAATTTACGAACGCCACCATTTCCCAAAAATGTGAGCAAGGTCGTTATTGTCATGATAATAAATTGTAACCAGCATTTCATAATTAAAAGTATAGTCACTTATTGAAAATTTGCAACTAGCTGATTAGTAGCTTAAATCAGGATTTCGCGACAGACAGGTAGCTGGAATAATCCATGGCAATGCTTTTTCCGGCACTGTTGTGAGGCGAGTTCTGATGGGGCCATTGGTTTCTATAAAAAACATTATCGCCGAATGTGGGCAGTTCATCGTTATTTATTCTTCTAAAACTTCTATAAGTAGGCTATTATGATACTGAATTTAGGCTGATTTTTTATGAAACCATTTTTTTCAACAGCCACTATCAAACCTTCATAAAGGAGTTAAGTGTGAAATATAATTTTAGGAAGGTTTCTTTAGATGATATTGAACTTGTTTATAAATGGCTGGAAGAGCAGCATGTGCGAGAATTTTGGGATAATAGCCAAGCACATCGAGATGACATAAAAGTTTTCGCCGAAGGGCGGAAGGTTTCATCAAGCTATTTTAATGGAATTTTCGATTATTGGCTTGGATTTGTAGATGGTGTTCCTCATGCTTTATTTCTAACATCATGCTACAAATCAGGGGAACACTTGCCTGAATTGCATCGACAATATATCGCGAAAGATGAATCTACTTACGGTATCGATTATTGTATAGGTAATATCTCTTATTTTGGCACAGGTCACGGTTCTCCGACTTTGTTGGCGTTTACTGATTTTTTCTATAAGATTAATGACAATGTCTCTTCTTTTCTTATTGATCCTGATGAGTCTAATCCACGCGCAATTCATGTCTATGAAAAAGCGGGATTTAAACGTGTTGGCTTATTTGTAATGGAAGAAGGTGTTTTTAAAGGTCAAGCTAGTGTGTTAATGGTAAAATCGGATTTGTAAAATATTAGCATTAATGAACCGATGCTTCCTATTTGATTATTTTATTACGCTATTTTTAGCAGTAAGTTATGAAACCCTTTAATTTTAGATACAGATGTGCCTCGGCAATTATGTTTAACGCGAAAGAATTGCTGTATTTCTTCAAATACGGTGCAGAATCTCAGAGCACAGAAACTATGTTTAAATCCCTTCATCACTTTATACCTTGATTTAATCCCTCGGTGTGATTGTTCAATGCGATCATTCATATATTTATTATCACGATGTTTCGTAGACGAATTGTTAAGTTTCAAATAAATTGGCAATTACGCTACTAGATAAAATGCAGGAGGAAGCCAGGGAGAAAGTGCCTTGACTTACTCACCCACTTTCATGTCTGAACCTCAATATTAACCGTTCATAACGTGGTATAATCAGCCACACGTATAGAGCTTGAGTAGGTTCTTTTTTAGAGAAATCATAGAGAGTATCAATGAACAATAAACCCAGCGGAAAATTTCTATCCAAAGATAAAAATGGTTTTCTCTTAAATGATACGTCTACTGAAAAAATTCTTGATATTTATAAACCTCTTATTGTAGAGGTTAAAAAGACGATCATGGATATTTTAGGTGACAATATACATAGCATTTATCTAACAGGGTCAATTCCTAGAGGCATGGCCGCTCCAGAACAATCAGATTTAGATATGTTTACAATACTTCAACCCAGCTGTGATGACAAAAATATATCCGCCATTCAACAGCACTGCAATACCTTGCTATCAAACAACTCACTTGTTAGTAAAATTGATGTTGAATCCTGGACCTTTTCAGAAATGTTCCCACTCTCTACAAGGCTTAATAATATTAAAGTAAAAAATACTCTTTCAATTTACGATATTATTTTAAAAAATTCTAGCCTTTGTATTTTTGGAAATGATTTGAGTAAATACATTCCACCTATTAAACCGGGTATAGCACTTGCGAATGATGAGCTTATAGAAATTCATCCCGATATTCAGCAAGCAAAGCTCTCTATTATTACTGCTGAAAATTCAAATCAGATCCAATATTGGTGCAGACGAGTCATGAAGAATATTATTCGTTCGGGATTTTGTTTGTGTATGCCAACTATCCAGGAGCAAACGAGAGATATTGACCTATGTGCACAAATATTTTTTAAATACTATCCGGATATTCATTATATCGTTGATCTGGCTCTTAATTGGGTCCAAACCCCATCATGTGATCCACATGAAATCATCAGATTTTTAGAAAATGATGGAAATATATTTTTATCTAAAGTCGATCTTTGGATGATGCAACATAACCCGAAACGTTTTCATGAATTATCTAGAAATATTTAGGTAACCATCGGAGAGTTACGTAGAACTGGCCACAAATAGGGGTTATACGCAAATTTCCCATAAACAGCACGAGCGATTTTAACTTGTAAATCAGCAAGATATGACTTCAATCGCCAACAATCGACGTGGTCACAATTCAGCCTATTGCGTTCGATTTATTCCATGAGAAATCCACGCATGGCCATCAGCTCAACCACATCATCTAAACTAACTTTAAACATGAAATAATAATGCAGTGCCATCATGACCACTTCCGTTGGGTACTCAATAAAATTAAACGGGGTGCCCATCCCCTCATTAAATTGTTTGCCGCATTTCCTACAACGAAATTTCTGATAACCTAAGGTGGCATTTTGAGTCAGCGCTAATGTACTTTTTGCTGTGAAATCTGGACGGTTTATCGTTATTTACCCTTCTAAAATCTCTATAAGTGGGCTATAACACTGAAGTTGTGCTGAGTTTTTAGAGCGCTGGTGTGCCTGTGCGTTCGTTAAATTATTTGTGACAATGATGGAATCGATATTGCTGATAACCCGAATTTGTTTGGAATTTCCGTAATGATGTACGAGCAGATTCACAATGTGGGTATTTCATGCTAATTTCCCTTATCAATTGATCAATATTCCGCTATTATAGCATCCGGTTTGGACTGAGTATTTATAACGCCTTAAAAAGACATCATCTTGTGGCCACAGAAAAATATCATCCGGCGACGACGATCACGGTATCCAACAGAAATAAAATTAACAATCAATAATAAGGATAAAGGAAATGCCAACTAGAATATTTGAATTAAGTGATTTAAATGGTGCCAATGGTTTTATGATTAATGGGATTACAGCAGATGATAATAGTGGTTTTCAAGTGGCCTCTGCTTGCGATCTTAATGGTGATGGCATTGGTGATATTATCACAGGAGCACCACATCCTGCCCAGGCTTACGTGGTGTACGGTCGTAATACCAGTTGGCCTAGACAGTTTGAATTATCGTCACTAAGCAATCACACAGGTGTTTTGTTGAATGGTTTAGGGGGCCATCGTGGAGGAAGTGCCACAACGTGTGTTGGTGATATTAATGGTGATGGTTCAGCAGATATTCTTATTGGCGCTCATTTCTTTGCACCAAATGGCCGTTTACGAGCAGGCCAAAGTTATTTGCTATTTGGTCAAGAAGGTCGCTGGCCAGCATTGTTACCATTTTCCGGTTCTACAGTTATTCGCAGTGTCAGTATAAATGGTATTTCTGCAGGGGATGAAAGTGGTTTTTCAGTAGCACCTGCGGGTGATGTCAATGGAGATAGCATTGATGATTTTCTCATTGGCGCGCGTGGCGCGAGCCCAGATGGCCGATTGAGGGCAGGACAAGCTTATATTGTTTTTGGACAAAGAGGACCTTGGTCGCCGACTTTAGAGCTCTCTTCGCTGAATGGTGATACAGGCGCCATTTTGAATGGTTATTCAGCGGAGAACAGAGCTGGTCTTAAAGTTGCCAGGGCAGGTGACATTAATGCAGATGGTCTGGGAGATTTTTTAGTGGGATCTCCTGAAGAGCCAGATGGTAGTGGCGGTCCCGGCCGTACTTACTTGGTCTTTGGTCGAATAGGTTTGTGGCCATCATCAATCGAGTTATTTAATCTCAATGGCACAACAGGTGTGGTGATTAATGGGGTTGCTCTGGGAGATGAAAGTGGTTCTGCACTTGCTTCAGCAGGTGATATTAATGCTGATGGTATTGACGATTTTCTGGTGGGTGCTCGTGCTGCCGACCTTAGCGATAGAGGAGGTAATAACTCCGGTCAAGTTTATATTGTATTTGGGAATTCGGGTGATTGGCCTGCCACATTGGAGTTATCGGAATTAAATGGTGTTACTGGCGTAACCATTAATGGCATTTCAGGCGGGGATCGTTTGGGTTGGGCAGTTGCTTCAGCGGGTGATGTTAACGGTGATGGTATTGCTGATATTATTTTATCGGCTGATTATAAAAATCGAGGAGAGCAATTACATACGGGTCAATGCTATGTGATTTTTGGTCGTCGGGTGTGGCCTGCAGTAATTGAGTTGTCTAATTTAGATGTTGAATCAGGCATCATTATTAATGGTATTGCAGCAAATGATTTCTTAGCAAAGTCAGTAGCCCCTATTGGTGATGTGAATGGTGATGGGGAGGACGATGTGATACTTGGAGCTCATAAAGCAAGCCCAGGGGGTCGCATCAGTGCGGGTCAAAGCTATGTCATATTTGGTGGTGCAGAACAGTTTAGCGCTAATGAAATTACTATTGAGACAGGTGAGTTTTTACAGTTAAATGTGAGTAACCTAGCCGTTGAACCTTTAGTCGATGATCGCAACTTCACTGTTACAGATGTCGAGCACGGACGGTTTGCACTTGTTTCAGCCCCCAATAATACAGTCACACAGTTCACTCAAAAGCAAATTAATGATGGTGACGTGTTATTTATTCATAATGAAAGCGATAAAGCGCCAAGTTATAAAGTGAGCGCCGATGGTGTGATACGTGTATTTAGTAAGGTGCGCCAGCAAGCTGCGAATATATCTTTTATTGAGCGTCTCACAACGACGAACACAATAACTTCTATAAGTCGTGTTAGATCTGAAATATCTACTTTAACATCATTCACCAGTAGCACAGCATTAATGACAGCATCCACTACCACAACATCCATATTTGACAGTAGGACACCGTTATTCCACACGGCACCATTGCTGAGTAGTACACTAACAACATATACATCACCACGTACTATATCAGCATTCGTGGATAATACGCAGCAGGTGGATATAGGTAATACGGATAATGGTTTTGATTCAGGCGCTATAGCAGGTGGTGTTATAGGCGGTCTTGCTGCAATGTTGGCTTTACTGATGGTGAGTTTCTTTTATCGACGCCGAAGGCGGCATACACAGCAAAATGTGCTTGATAGACAAACAATTGACGGCCGTAGTAATTCTATTGCCATGGAAAACAATCCAGTGTTTATTGTTAGAGCAAGTGCGCCAAATGGTTCTAGTGAAAATCCTGCCACGGGTGTAGGTGGATATTTTGATACCTCGGGTCCATCAGATAAAAGAGAGAAAGATGATGCTAATTATGTTCAGGATTGGTGGCCAAGTGGTACGGATGGAATGCCGGGAGCGGAGCTATCTGCTAGTAGCTATAGCTACGCGATTTTTAATAATATTGGAGAGACGGGCACCACTACGGCTGAACATGATTATGCCGTAATAGACGACACAATGGAATTACCGTCACACCTGGGCAGTAGTCAGAGTTAAAGATTATTTTTAAATGTGAAGACTGGGTGGAAGGTTAGGAAACAACGCCTACGGTAGGCCAGAATGAGGGGCGGCATCAAGTCACGTTACCGACCAATGAAAGGTTTCCAGAATTGCTGGCGCGCGATGATCGTCTGCACGGTCTTTGAAGAGATAAAACAGTTTTTCAGGATGAAAAATAAAACGGCAGCCCAACGTCATGGCGGCTTTGCGCCGTTGTGATTGTGTTTTATTGTTCATTCGGAAAAACTGTTTGGTCTCTTCAAAGACCGTGCAAAAGATCATGGCGCACCAACTATCTTGAAAACCCTTCATCGGTCGATAGCGTGATTTAATTTCCCGGTGTGACTGCTCAATGCAGTTATTCATATATTTATTGTCACGATGAGTTGTGTAATCGCCAAATACATTTTCTACTGCTCCATACAAAGCGGGTTCTTTATCGGTCG
>NVSS01000139.1 GCA_002732805.1 Coxiella sp. (in: g-proteobacteria) | reverse complement strand
AGATCATAACTTACTTCTAGCACTTTCACTAGTAGCTCATCCATCCCAAAAGTATATATTTCAAGTATCACAGTATACAACTATAGTTGGACCTTGAAGAGTCAATGAAACTACGTTACCATCTGGAAATCAGAAAACAACTACAGTTCAAGCAGCATTCATTGTTCTTACATCTCAGTTACCTCATATATACATAAGACTTCATATAACTAGAACTGGTGGGCATCATCTATTTAGTAAGTCACCTTCCGCCTTAAACGTCTCATTCATTGCTCCCCATGTATTTGATGCAGCGTTTGATTCTGATATTTTAGCAACTCACATATTACTTGAATTTAGACTAGTTTTCCAAAAGAAATATAAGTCAGCTCAGAATAATACTGTTTTTACTATAGGGTTATTTGTGATTAATGTATGTGCAGGAGTATTATCAACTGAATTAAATTTATATATCTCTCAATTATCTCCTCATGAATATGTTCTATCTAAGTCAGCAGAACCAAGTTGAAATGGGTCTAATGATCTCATTGCATTAGTTCACGTTAGAACTGCTTTATTAACTTTAGATCACAGAGTAATTCAATATCCATCTGTTAATCCATCTATGTTTTTATGTTCTATGAAAGCAGGTCAACCAGTTAGGAAATCATCTTGTTTAACACCAGGATCGAATCTGTTGTATTTTACTTGCATTATCTAAAAGTATTAGGAATTACATTTTTTTTAATAATAGGTTGATTGTATCTTTGCTTCATTACAGCAACCATATCTTTTATACCATTATTATATCTAACTTGCGCATTTTGTGCATCAATTTCTTTTCCTTGTCCTAAGAATATATCAATCCTAAGTCCATCAGATATTAATTTATGAAATTGTGTTGGTATTTCAATATCATCTTCAGTACTAGATGTAGTAATTTCTTTTGGTTTATGAATTACGAATAATTCTAGTCCTCATGTTACAGCTTCAGTTGGTGCAGGGAATATAAATATACTATTGTCTTGTATATAGAAGAAAGGGATACTATTTGCTTGTTGTGTAGCATAATAATCAGGGTGTTCTGATAATACTCAAGGGTTTTGATATACAACTCTTGTAAATTCTGTTTGAGTAGACGTATATTTAATAAATACTTTATTTATCTTTTTAATATCTAAGTCATCTGGTGCGATACCTAGTTTTTCAGCAACATATTCACTTTGTCAAATTACTGTGTCAGTAACTCATTTGTCCCAAAAGTAGTCTCATTTAGTAACAGAAACTATTTCATCTACTAATTCTTGATACCTTAAATCAAGGTCAATATCAGCTATTGTAGTAAGATAATCAGCAGTATTTGTATGTGTTTGTCTCAATGCTCTATTATATATTTGTGTTCAGTTCATAATAATTAATTAATTATATTAATTTTAGTATATATTACTATAGTATAAAGTCAAAAAAAAGAAAGCCATAATTATTATGCTTTCTCTTTTTCTTTCTCATATAATTCTCTGACAGCTTTTCTAATTGCCTTTAAATCTTCTTTTTCATTTAATGGTTCATAATCTCTAATCTGGATACTTCCAAACTTTCTCATGTGACTATATTTTAGAATTAGAACATTTGTAAATGTACCATCACAGTTTTCACAAGCCTTTACTTCTCTATGTAATATCTTCATCTTTAATTTTTTTAGGAGTAATTTTTTTTGCTGTAACTCTTGCAAATCAATCAAAGAAATTCAAATCTGCATCAGACACTTCAATAACTCAATCTTTAGCAACATATCTTTTACCTCCTCTGTTAATAACAGTTTGTGTAACTTTTATTTTAGCCATAGTTCTTTTATAAAAAAATAATACTAGAAATTAATCTAGTATTATTCTATTTAATTTAACTGTAAAGTCAAATTATGCAATATATTGAATAGCGATTGCTTTTGCGTTTTCACCGAAGATTTTAAGACCAAAGATAACCTCAGCCATTAAGTTTTCGTAGAAACCATCAGTACCTTTTCTAACATCTAAGTTATTTAATTGTACTACCATGTTAACAGCACCATTTTGAAGCATAATAACTTCTTTAGAAGGAGTTAATGCGTTTGTTTTAACGATTTTAACACCGTTAACCATACCCATGAATCCTTTGAATCTAGTATCAAGACCTTTATCAGAAGCATCTAAGAAACCTGATTGCATTAAGTTGTTTGCAAAGTTTGGAGAAACGAATGCAATTCTTCCTGTTTCTTCTACATTTTGATTATCTAATGCTTCAGATAAGTTTAGAATAGAAGTATAAGCTAGTGCAGGAGTTAGAGTAATTGGTAAACCAATATCTAATTTGTTAGCAGTAGGAATATCAGCAATTTGAGTAACAAGAATTTGATCTCTTACAGCTTCGTCAAATAATCTAGCTTCAGCTTCAGCAAATCTTTCAGCAACTTTCATAGTAAGAGCTAAGTTTGATTGTGTTTTTTCTTCATCAGTAATTCTAACTAGTAATTGTTCAACTTGGTCAATAACTAAGTTTTCAGAAGTGATTACGAAGTTAGTTGCAGTAATTGCAGCACCTGCTGTTCCTGAAGCAAAACTTAATGTTGGTAAAGTTTGAACAGTTACAGTATCTCCAGATGATCTTAATGTTCCAGTATAATCAGAGTTTGTATGTTTAAAGAAAACATTTTTAATATCTCTGTTTCTTATTACTTCTTTTTCAAAGAGAGTAGGTATAATAATTGTATTAGCCATTTTTGTGTTTTATTAATAGTAAATATTTATTTAATTACTACTTTTCCTTCTTCGCTAGCTTTCATCACTTGTTCGTATTGAGCTTGTGGCATAGCTTCTAAATCTGAAATACTATATTCAGTTCTAGTAAAGTTAGGAGTTCAAGCAGTAAAATTAGAGTTTTGTGTATTCTTTCTAGCTTCAATAGTTTTATCTTGTGACATTAAAACAATTTTAGCATCTTCTAAAGAATATCAATTAGAAACTTTTTCATTAATAGCATCTTTATGTTCTAGTAGTTCAGGATTACTTTTGAAGAACTCTTCATTTTGGTAATCTGCTCTAGTCATATAGTTGTTATTATCTACAACAGGTTCAGTTTTTGGAAGTTCTTGTGTTGTATTAGTTTCTTTAGAGGTTTTTTTCATTTCTACAATCTTTCATTCAGCTTTTGCTAATTTTGCTTGTAGTTCCTCTATTGTTGGTGTTTCTACAGTACCACCTGCATTAATAGTTTCTGACATACGTTCAAATATGTTAGTAATTAAATTATTGGGTTCAGGTCAATAACAGCCCTTAAAATACATAGTTTTATTACTCAGTATCATCAGTAAGAACAATTTCACTATATTTATAATAAAATGCTTGTCAAATAAAAAAAGACTATTGCTAGTCTAATTTCTTTTGTTTGATAGATTGAGTTTGATTTTTTGCTGTATTTATTAAATGTTCAGCTCAAGATAACATCATTTGAGTGTTCATTATATCATCTTGAACTTTTTCATCTTTAATGTTTGCTGTCTTAAATGGTTTAAATAATTGATATTCCATTTCTTTTACTAATCCTTCTAGGACTTTAAATCCTCTGTGTTCTGTAAGTGATTTTAAATCGTCTTTTTGAGATTGTTCTAACTTCATATAACTGTATTAATAATTAAGCTGCAACATCACTAATTGATGGAGTTGGTCATTGTGCATTATCTGAAGCTATCATTGAAGCTCCTATACTTTGTGCCATTCCTCATCCTCCAAGTTCTTCTTCTGTAGTTGGTGCAGGTGGTTCTTGTTCTAGTGCTAATTCTCTTAGTTCAATAGCCTTATTCCTTGCATCATTTTCAAGACCAGTCTTATATATATTAATATAAACATTGTGATCTTCTCATGGTGCAGGTTTAGTCTTAAGTTCCATATCACTGTTAAGTAATTCTAAGTTATCATAAGCAATTCTCTCATCTCTAGTTAATGGATGAATAGACTCTCATTTCATACCTTGAATACCTGATTGGTCAATAAATGCTCTATCAATCATTACATCTTGTGTACTTCATGGTTTAACAGATAACTTAAGTGTTCCAATTACTGTAGCAAGTACTGCAAAAGATTTCTCTTTCTTAATTCTTTCTTCAGATGCTGACTTGATAGTAATATATACAGAACCTTTAGGCACAAACTGATTCTTTTTAAATCCGAATGCTTCTGTTTTCCCTCCGTCATCTATAGTTACTATTTCTTTCTTTCTTTGTGGACTCATATTAACTGCGTAACTTCTCATTACATCAGACCATAAACCAATTAATGATTCCATATAATTTGAAGCCATTAGTTTAATCCCTTGGTTAATATTTTGTTGTAATGTTTGAACTTCTGCTTTAGTTTGTGAACCTCATAGACTTTGTCCTTGTACTAATGCACTTCATGTACTAGAACCTTCTTGTGCTAGTGTTTGTAACATAACAAGACCATTTTGAACAGCAGGATTATTAGCTCTAGGTTGTTCTAATATAATACCATTAGCAGCATTTTTAGTAGAATCACTAGATGTATAAGGGATTACAGCAGGTCAAGTAATACTTGCTAGATCATCTGTATCAATACCTAAATCACTGTCAATAAATGTTTTACCACCCAATCCAGCTTCAATAGCTTGGTTAATTTGTAAGTTTGTAAGTAGAGTTTCTAAATCTTGATATTGTCCGATTTCATCAATAAGACTTGCTCAAGCATAACTTCATTTAATAGGATTAGCTCTGAATAATTGTACACCTAATGTAATTTTACTAGGGTCTGCTTTTTCAGTATCTGTTAATGCTCTCATTTTAACTACTCTTATAAGGGTTTCTCTATCAGCTCCCCAAGATGTTAAGTATAAATGATGTTCAGTATCCATACTAGACTTGAATATAGTAACATGATTATATACATCTACTAATTCATCTCATATTTCTGTCTCATTGAAGTCTTTAATTCTATTATTAGCTCTATCTATTTCGTCTAACTCTATACTTCTTTCTAATTTTACCTTTTGTACTCTTTCTTGTTCATAGGCATCATCTGCTTCTAGTTCAAATATATTCTTTCTAAGTAGTGTACCGAAGAATCTCATTTCATTACCTCTCCAATTGACAGGATCAGGGAAAGTTAATCTTGAGTCTACATAAGAAACTATAGGTTCTTGATCGTGGTCATTCCATCCGTCAACAGTTAGTACACCAATACCTTGTAAAGCATCATCAACTAATACTTCTTCATATTTAGCTCTAATTGACATTGATTTATAATTGTGTTCCAATACTTTGTTTCAATTCGTTGCAACTGATTGTCCAAGTACTCAATCCATAGGAATATTAGTAACTTGTAATTCATCAGATAAGAATATAGACTTTCTAATCTTAAGATTATTCCAGACTTTTCTTACTTTGACTCTATCTTGGTCAGGTTCTGGGAACAAGTAATCTCTTCAGACATTTTCTACATTATTTTTCCAATTTCTTGTGTGTAAATCAGCCATATCAAACTCTGTACTCATTTTTTTTCTAAGTCTTGTTTCATCCTCAGGACTTAATAGGTTATGTATAGACATACTTTTTTTTTATTAATAAAAGGTCATAAATAGTATATCTATCTACAACCTCTTGTCAACCTTGTGTGTACCTTATCTATAACCTGACTCTAGCTATCTTTCTTGGCTTCTCTGTTTTAATCTTAGCATAATTATCTAATACTCCACTTAATCCATCTACGAAGTCATCGTGTATTCATTTAGTAGGGAATGCTAGTAACTGTGTTTCAGCTTCTGTTATCATTCTATGATTACTAGGGAAGTAAACTCTATTAGCTATAAAGTGTGGAATATGTGGTTCAAAATGTGTTACCTTATCTTTAGGATACTTTAGTTCCTGAATAGGTAAACTAATTCTATACTCTTCTTTTGCTAGCTTCTTAATCCAGAATCAGAATCATTGATTAGCTTTCTCATCGTAAGTCATCTTCTTAATCCTGTTATGGAACTTCAGATATTGACTTATTACTGCCTTAGCTTGTGTCTCAACGTCCATTTTCTCTAATATGAAGTCTAGTACATAATAGTTATTGTCTCTCTTGTTCTCTCCTAATACTACACTACAAAAGAAATCACTTGTTGCATTTGCTGTATGTGTTGTATCAGCATGAATATATAAATTATCAAAATCGTCTATATTATAATGTTGATAGTATCTTAAGTTCTCTCTCTTAATAAATCATTCAGAATAAACATCTAACGGAACTAACATATAATTCTGATTAAATGAGATAGGTCATTCATCTTCTCTAATCTTTTCTAATGTCTTTTCAGTGAAGAAATAAAACGCCTCCGGCCATTCCGGACGTTGAAGTGGAATTTTTACAGGATGAATGACTCCGTTGGAGGCAGGCATTTCTTCAATCTCGGAGGCCGGATCAATGGGACAGACTTTCCGAACCTCTTCGATGATCGCTCCAGCAAGAGAAACCTCCCCATCTCCCTGTAATTCGTACATGTAAAACCCACTCGACTCCCAATCCTCATGCAGACAGACCGCCAGATGGAATGAAGGCGCACGACTCATCCAATCCAAATGAACTCGAGTTTCAGCGGTTGCAGGTTTCCTGTAATCTCGATTGAGATCATGTCCATCGGCGTTTTCGCGCCGATT
>NVSS01000138.1 GCA_002732805.1 Coxiella sp. (in: g-proteobacteria) | reverse complement strand
GACTTCAAGAGTTGCACGGCAAAAAAATCAAATTAGATATCACGGATTGGAACATCGTTTGTTATATCATCCCTAAGCACAATGGCGTTGAATTACAAAATAAAATAAGCGGCGATGCGGATACAACTATTCGTGGCACACTGCAACATCTGTTTAAAGTCGGCATTGCAAAAGATAAGCACCATGCCATGAAACAACATAAAATCACCTTTAACGGTGATGCACACGTTGGCATTGCCATGCAGCAAATACTCGCCAAGCTGGATATCGATTGCGAAGAATTACTGTCACAAGCCATCGGCGATATACCCGCTAATATGATCGGCAAAGGTGTCGCGGGCATCGCAACAGCCGGCAAAAATTTTATTGAGAGCCTAAAACGCAATACATCTGAATATATTCACCACGAAGCTAAACTGAGCCCAACACGCGATGAGCTCAATGCGTTTTACGACGCAACAGCAACGCTGAGAAATGATGTTGAGCGCTTTGAAGCTAAATTAAAACAGTACACAGCCCAAGAGGCAAAGACCCCATGCTAAAACCCATTCATATTATTCGACTGCTGCAAATCAATACCATTCTCATGCGCACCAATTTCATGAGCTCGGTGCTAGGACAGCGCTTTGGTTTCTTCCGATTTTTGCGTTTCTTTAATCCGTGGTATTACACCAGAAAAACAAAACCGCGTGGCATCACCATTCGTGAAACACTCGAATCACTCGGCCCCATTTATGTAAAATTCGGTCAAATGCTCTCGACACGCGCTGATTTAATTCCCGAAGACATTATTGATGAACTCAAAAAATTACAAGATAACGTGCCACCCTTTGATGGTCTTGTCGCTCAAAAAATCATTGAGGAGTCCTTTTCAAAAACAACCGACGAGATGTTTGCACAGTTTGAAGTGACACCGCTTGCCTCCGCCTCTGTTGCGCAGGTGCACGCCGCCACCCTCAAAAATGGTGATAAAGTCATTGCCAAAGTAATTCGTCCTAATATTGCTAAAACCATCAAAAAAGACATTGCGGTACTCAATCTCGTTGCCCTCCTCACTGAGCGTTTTTGGCGACATGGCAAACGCTTACGTCCGGTAGAAGTGGTTAAGGAATTCGAAGAGACCATCTATGGTGAGCTTGATATGCAGCGCGAAGCCGCCAATGCCTCCCTGTTACGCCGCAACTTCGAAAACGAGGACATGCTCTATGTGCCCAAAGTATATTGGGAATTTGTAAGCAAACACGTGATGGTGATGGAACGTATCTACGGCATCCCGCTCAATGATATAGAGGCCATCAAAGCCAGCGGCGCAGACCTCCATAAACTCTCCAAAAATGGTGTCGAAATCTTTTTTACGCAAGTGTTTCGCGACAGCTTTTTTCATGCAGACATGCATCCCGGCAATATGTTTATTGATGTTAAGGACCCACAAAACCCACGCTACCTCGGCGTTGACTTTGGTATCATGGGCACGTTGAATCAAGAAGATCAGCATTACCTGGCGATGAACTTGCTCGCATTTTTCAATCGTGACTACCGTCGCGTCGCAGAACTGCACGTGGAATGTGGCTGGGTCGCCCCCGACACCCGCATCGATCAATTTGAAACGGCGATTCGTACCGTATGCGAACCTATTTTTGAAAAGCCGCTGGCTGAAATTTCATTTGGTAAATTACTGCTACGTTTATTCCAAACCGCCGAACGTTTTGATATGGAAGTGCAACCGCAACTTATTTTATTGCAAAAAACATTGTTCAGCATTGAAAGCCTCGGCCGCCAACTGTACCCAAATCTGGATTTGTGGGAAACCGCAAAACCGTTCATGACACGCTGGTTAAAAGAACAACGCGGCGTCACCAAGCTATTGAAGTTGGCTGCTAGTAATTTTCATGAAACCACTGAAAAGCTACTTAAAACACCGCAATTACTCTATGATGCGCTGTCTCATGTGCACATGACCAACCTCATCGAGCGCCAAATACGCCACAAACTCGAACCTAAACATGAACGCCATACCTTAATCGGTGCGATTGGTGTCAGCCTGTTGATTGTTTCTATTACGAATTTATCGTTGCTACCGGGCACACCCAACGCACTCACCTGGTCTGAATTTGGTGTGGGCTGCGCCTTA
Organism: Coxiella sp. (in: g-proteobacteria); assembly: GCA_002732805.1. Classification (GTDB taxonomy): domain Bacteria; phylum Pseudomonadota; class Gammaproteobacteria; order Coxiellales; family Coxiellaceae. The sequence continues at coordinate 4,536 of NVSS01000138.1, read as the reverse complement.
ACACTATTTGCAATCGTGTTTCGCAAACAGCGCCCAGCGAACTCATAAGACGGTATTCGTCAAATATTACTAACAGAGAGGGCGCTTCATGCCGGAGGTTGGGCTTTTCAACTTGCACTAGTCACTGGTCACTGGTTACTGGTTACTGGTTACTGGTTACTGGTTACTGGCCAATTTTCGGGGAATTAGCCGATCAATACGGTCGCAAAAAAATTCTGTTACTCCCCTTATCGACCGGCATGCTCGGTACACTGCTTGGTGCCATCAGTCTCAGCACCGGCTCCGTGCCACTTGTTTATATCAGCCGTCTGATCATTGGATTTTCATCCGGCACCATCGGTGTTTCGTACAACGACTGTCTTATCACCATTGGTCCGAACTGGCAAAACCCTCTAAGTATTCACTTAAGCGGCTGCGCGTAGCGCGTGTGGTGCCGGGTGGCAACTGTGCAGGGTCACTCCAGCGATGCTCTGCAATTTCCGGACTGTGCACGTCGTGCTGCACAAACGAATGAATTATGTAAAACATCACGTAATCATCAACACCGCGCACTTGATGGTAATACACACCGATCAACGACAATGCATCTTGCGTTTCAATGCCGGTTTCTTCATAGGCTTCACGGCGTGCTGCTTTTTCAGGGGATTCGCCTGGTTTAATTCCGCCCCCTGGGAAATGCCAGCCTGGACTATAGGTATGCCGTACCAGCAATACCTCACCTTTTTCATTCAATACTAATGTTCGCACGCCTGCTGTTGATGCGCCTAGCCATTTTTGTAGGCGGCGCTGCACTTTTGTTAAAAAATGCAATATGAAGTTTAAGCGATGTTTAGCCATAGCGACTCCAATCGTCTTAAGGTTGGTCCTGTGTGCCATACAGCTGGTTTATCAACCAACGTCAAATTACCAGCATGCTCAAGAAGATACTTCAAATATACCCGCACCGTTAAACGACCCAGCAAACGTCCTAAACAATAATGTATGCCATAGCCAAATGATAAGTGAGGATTGTTGGCTCGTGTGATATCAAAATGAGCCGGGTTTGTGTAGATTGTCGCATCACGATTGGCTGCCGCTAAATAAAGCAGTACAATATCGCCTTTTTTAAAAAGATGCCCCTCAAAATCAAAATCTTCTTTCACACAACGAATGGCGCGATGCACTGGCGGCTCGAAACGCAACACCTCATCGATAGCTTGATCTAATAACTCAGGGGTTTGTTGCAATTGCTGCCATTGCGCGGGATGCTGCAATAATGTTAATAGCGCACCACCCAACAAACTCACCGACGTTTCAATCCCTGTTGCAATTAACATCGCCGTCATCACCCAATCATCCCGATCTTTAAAATAGGCCTGCTGTTCATTTAATACAGAAAGTGCCGGTTGAAATTCATGGGGTGTGCGAATAGGGCAGGTGATAAACTCACTCATTTGAAAGGCCCAACGCAAAAATAAATCAGCATCGGACTCTGGTAGATCAAGAAATACAGCCATCACACGTGGCGGAATTTGATTCGCCGCTTGCGCAACGATATCAACCTCGCCGCTCAACGTGCTACAAACATCAGCGACAATGCGTTCCACGTCTGTCGTATAGGTAACAATCGATTTTTGTGAAAAAGAATCGCTTACATTGCGACGCAACAGCGTATGTTCTGGCGGGTCACTATAAAATAGCCACTCTTTTAAATGAGCAATGAGCGGCGCTACGCGGTCACGTTGCTTTCGCGGGAAGGTGGTTTCAAGCAATATATCCGTATTATCTGAAGAAAGACGCTCATCCTTTAACAAATCACAAACAGGCTTGTATCCTAACACTTGCCAGCGGCGTTGCTGTTCGTCCCAATGGACATCACCTTTTTTGCGCAGGTCATCGTAGAATAAATAAGGTGCGGCTGTATCCATAGTAATTATCCATATAAATTTTGTGGACGTCCCTGCACACCCAGGTCAGTGATTGCATACAATACACCATTTGGCCAAGCGAGTGGCACATCTTCATTCAGATTAATCGATGCACTCGTGACATACAGTATGTCTAAATTCTCACCGCCAAACATGCAGCTCGTAGGGCGCTGAACGGGGAGATCAATCATGCGATCAACATCACCATCCGGCGTATAGCGCACCAGACGTCCACCATCCCATTGGGTATTCCAAATGCAACCCTCAGCATCAAGCGTTAAGCCATCGGGATAACCCTCTGTATCCGGCACGCGAATCAAATCACGTTTGTTCGCTATTGTACCTTTAGCACTGTCAAAATCGTATTCGTAAATTACCCGGTCACTCGAATCGGTGAGAATAAAGGTGGTGCCTGCATCATTCCAATCCAGACCATTCGAAATATATAAACCCTGCTCCACAACAGTCACTTTACCATCGGTATCACAGCAATAATGCGTCGCTTGGTTCGTGCCATTGTCATCCGCCTCACCAATCCATAACCGACCTTGTGCATCACATTTACCATCATTCATGCGCAAGCCATTTTTCGCATCAAAAATAGGGGTGATTTTGTTATCCGCCGGGTCGAAATGGATGATTTTACTGCCCATGCCAACGATAAACCCACCTGCTTTACAGGGAACCGCACAACCTACCGGCTCTGGCAGCTGCCAATGCTGGTGCGCACCCGTATCAGGGTCAATGCAAAAAATCTGTGCGGCCCGAATATCAACGCAGTACAGTTTTTTTTCGATCGGGTGCCAAAATGGCCCCTCACCTAATTCAAATTGATGGTCTATGACTGGGGTAATTTCCATTGTGAACTCTCTGTTAATTTATCCTCAAAATATTCTTGTATCTCTTCCAATGATTGCGACTTGGTTTCGGGTAAATAAAATAGCGCCATCAATAAATAGAACAGAGTGAAAAATGCGCATAGCCAATAGGTGCCACTGACCCCTAGCTCATGTGTAATATTGAGGAATAAGCTAGCGAGTAACGTACCGGCCAATGAATTAAAAAACAAGCAAATCGCAATGCCTTTACCACGTATCGCTGTTGGAAATAATTCGGAAATGGCGAGCCATACCACCACACCCGGGCCAATCGCGTACGACACAATAAATCCAAACAACCCAATTAGCGACAACAACCCAACGTGAGAGAATCCAGCGTGCGGCATATTCACGATGCCCAAAAAAACTTCCGATACAATAATACCCGTCACACCAAAAATTAAGAGTGGGCGCCGGCCAATGCGATCCACTAAGAAAATAGAAATCAAGGTGCAGATAAAATTTAATATGCCGATTCCAGCGGATCCGAGCATGGCCACTTTATTAGAGCCAAGTCCCGCTGCCTTCAATATATGGGGCGCATATTGTAAAAACGAATTAATACCCGTCAACTGATTCAAGATAGCAATGCCCACCGCAATAAACAGCGGTAACATCAATCTAGCATTGAAAAAATCACGCCAATCACCTTGAGCTGATTTAAGGCTATCTAATATATGATTCATCTCAGGCTGCACTTTGTCCGCTGCGTGTGTTTTGCGCAGGACATCTATTGCCTGATTTTTACGACCCTTGGTTAACAACCAGCGCGGTGTTTCGGGTAGAAAAAACATGCCGATTAATAAAATAACGGCTGGAATCAGTACGACACCAAACATCGCACGCCAGTTTCCCGATGGGGTGAAGGCTAAATCTACAAAGTAAGCCAGCACGATGCCAAACGTTAAAAATAATTGAAAAAAGGTCACGTATTTGCCACGGTCTTTTGCCGGCACTAATTCCGCTACATAAAGCGGTACTGCCACCGCAACAATACCCACACCAACGCCCAACCCTAATCGTGCCACTAGCATCGTGACAAAAGAATGTGCGAGTAAAATACAACCCACGCCGGTAATGAAAATAAGACTGGAAAGTCCAATCACAAAACGGCGGCCATACAAATCAGCCAGCGGCCCCGCAATTAAGGTGCCCACTAAGCCGCCACCTAACACCGCGCCAACAATCACACCCGCCTGCGACGTCGACATAGGAATGGTTTTTTTGATAAAGAATAATGCCCCGGAAACTACGCCAATGTCGTATCCGTACAAAATGCCGCCAATACCCACCAATATTGAGATTGCGAACACCCACGTGTCATGACGAGATCGAGCCATAAACCATTCTCCTTACTATAGATAGCGACGTGGCATCGTAGCATAAGGAGAAAAGAGGGGTCAAATTGATACCAATGCGTACAGTCGATGCTTAACTGCCGTTAGAATTCCACCCTAGTCTGCCTTGTTGGCTGCCTGGAGATTGTGGTCTCTCTCCTTCCCGGGCAAACAAACCAAGGCGTCCCGCTGTTTCTGTAAAAGGTATCTCTGGGGGGTTATAACTAGCAACGCCATTATGTTGGCCCGAGAAAAAGGTCTGTACGGGTGAAGCGTGCCATGCTGCTTGCATCGAACGACTTATTGTCATGTGATTATTAGTATGACCCCGAATTAGACCGCTCAGGCCACGCTCCTTTAAAAGCACACACAGCCTGCCAATTGGTTGCGCTTGAGGCGCCGCCATCTTAAATT
>NVSS01000137.1 GCA_002732805.1 Coxiella sp. (in: g-proteobacteria) | reverse complement strand
ACGTAAAGCATAAAATTAAACAACTTCAAGATCGTTTGAATGAACACAATTACCGTTATCATGTGTTAGATCAGCCGAGCATTCCTGATGCGGAGTACGATCAATTATTTCAGCAGTTGAAGCAGCTTGAAGAAGCACACCCGCAATATATTGTTGTCGATTCACCGACGCAACGGGTGGGCGATCAACCGTTGGATGGATTCAGTCAAGTGCAACACCAGTTGCCGATGCTATCATTAGATAATGTGTTTACCGAGGAAGAATTGGATGCCTTTGATGCGCGTATACATCAACGCTTAGGTGTTAGTGATGGGATTCAATACACCTGTGAACCCAAGTTAGATGGTGTGGCCATTAGTTTGCGTTATGAGCAAGGATTGTTAGTAGTAGCAGCAACCCGTGGTGATGGCACGATGGGCGAAGATGTGACGCAAAATGTAAAAACAATTAAAGCCATTCCTCTCAAGCTACGTGGCGATGCGTTTCCCAAAGTATTGGAAGTGCGTGGCGAAATTATCATGCCCACTGCCGGATTTAATAAATTCAATCAACACGCTGAATTACACGATGAAAAGATATTTGCGAATCCACGTAATGCGGCCTCCGGTAGTTTACGTCAGTTGGATTCACGTGTGACCGCCAAACGCCCACTTGCATTTTATGCGTATTCTGTTGGTGTTGTGGAAGGCGGTGTGCTGCCTGATACGCATTATGCGATATTACAACAGCTCAAAACATGGGGCTTGCCAGTGACCAATCTGATTAAGTTGGTTGATGGTGCGGCCGCTTGTTTTTCCTATTATCAACATATTATGGAGCAGCGTCCTACCTTACCGTTTGAAATTGATGGTGTCGTCTATAAAGTGAATTCATTGGCACGCCAGCAGCAGCTAGGTTTTGTATCGCGCGCACCACGTTGGGCGACAGCGCATAAATTTCCAGCAGAAGAAAAGTTAACTGAATTACAAGCCATCGAGTTTCAAGTGGGGCGTACCGGTGCTATTACGCCCGTAGCACGTCTTGCCCCTATTTTTGTGGGTGGTGTGACGGTGAGCAATGCCACCTTACATAACTTCGACGAGCTAGCGCGTAAAGACGTACGTGTCGGCGATACCGTGATTGTGCGCCGTGCTGGCGATGTCATTCCTTACGTTGTGAGTTATGTGCCTGAGCGTAGGCCAGCAAATACAACACGTATTCCTGTGCCAACACATTGCCCGGTATGTGGCAGCGATGTGGTTAAGCCTGAGGATGAGGCCGTAGCGCGTTGCATGGGTGGGTTGTATTGTCATGCGCAATTATGTGAATCAATTAAACATTTTTCCTCGCGCAAAGCATTTGATATCGAAGGCCTAGGCGATAAATTAGTTGAGTTGTTAGTCGAGAAGAAAGTCATTAATGACGTTTCGGATTTATTTCACCTTAATCATCTTGAACTGGCGAATTTACCGCGTATGGGCGCCAAATCAGCTGATAACCTATTAGCGTCAATCGAAAAAAGTAAAGCAACGACGTTACCCCGTTTTTTATATGCGCTGGGAATCCGTGGTGTTGGTGAAGCAACAGCACGTACCTTAGTGAGCCACTATCATACGCTAGACTCTATTTTAGAGGCGGATATTGATTCCTTGCAGGAAGTTTCTGATGTGGGGCCTATTGTGGCACAACAATTTCATGTGTTTGTCAGCCAGCCTCATAACCGCGAGCTGATTGATAAACTGATATCAGAGGGTGTGCATTGGCCAGAGACACCAGCGGCAGCGGCACAATCACGATCATTAGCGGGTAAAACATTTGTATTAACCGGCACCTTAACAACAATGCCGCGTGAAGATGCTAAAGCCTTGTTATTAGCGCAAGGGGCAAAGGTCAGTGGTAGTGTATCGAAAAAAACGGATTACGTGGTGGCCGGCGATAATGCCGGTAGTAAATTAACGAAAGCGCAGGAACTAGGTGTTACTGTCATCGATGAAGATCAAATGCAGGATTTGTTAAACTTAAAGGAGTAAGAATAATGACAACGAATAAAAAAATTATCGAACGTTTTTGTACCGAGCTATGGCATAATCACAACCTCTCTATTATTGATGAAGTATTTCATGAAGATGCGATCATTCACAGTCCTTTTAATATCAAGCAGGGTAGCATTACCATGCATGATGCTGCTAAAAAATGGCTCGAAAGCTTTCCGGATCTTGAGATTACAATTAATGATTTAATTGCTGAAGATGATAAAGTAGTCGCACGTTGGACGGCACATGGCACGCACATGGGCAGTTTTTTTGATACCACACCGACACACAATGCAGTGACGTATAGTGGTGTCACAACGTTTGAATTTAAAGAGGGTAAAGTAGCTGAGTATTGGTCGTTGGTTGATATTAATGCCATATTAGCACAGTTACGTGAATTTGATCATATGTCTGAGGCGCTCGGTGAATCCTAAGCCTCACGTTGTTTGTATTACCGGTGCGAGCAGTGGTATTGGCGCGGCACTTGCAAAAGCCTATGCCGCACCGCATACACACTTGTTATTGATCGGACGTAGCGAGCAACGCCTTAAGCAAGTTGCTGATATTTGTATTGCTGCTGGGGCAACGGCCGTTGTCGCCAGTATCGATGTGACCGATAAGCGTATGCTACAAGCCTGGATACGTGAGCAGGATCAGCAAACGCCGATTGATTTATTGATTGCGAATGCGGGGTTGAGTATGAGCCAAGCTCAAAACGCCGGGCTGGATACAGAGGCTGCTGAAGCGCATCTTATCGATGTTCATTTGCAAGGAACACTCAACACCATTTATGCCGTGCGCCGGCAAATGCAAACACGTCAGTGCGGCCAAATTGCGATTATGAGTTCACTCAATGGTTTTATTGTGTTGGGGCGCTCGCGTATTTATGGGGCGGTAAAGGCAGCGTTATTGTCGTACGGACTTTCCTTGCGTTCGTCGATGCAAAAATACAATATTAAGGTCAGTGTTATTTGTCCGGGATGGGTGCAATCAGCCTTAACAGACCTGAATAAATTTTCTATGCCCTTTAAGCTAACGGCGGATCAAGCAGCCGTTAAAATCAAAGCCGGACTCTGCAAAAATAAGTCCATTATTGCCTTTCCAAGGCTATTTTATATGTTGTTATTATGCGCCATACGCCTGCCCTTATTTATCAGAAACATGATCACAAAAAACTCATAACACATTGAAAGTAATAATAATTATAAATTTGTTATCCCTGAGCGATGTACTGTAGTTTGGGTGCATTAATCGTGTCGGAGATAGACAATGAAAATATTTAAACACAGTGTAACACGTCATATGGCACTTGCTGTCATTGGCGGTTCTTAGTCACGCGTAATGGATAATACGTAAAAACCCAGGCATGCCTGGGTTTTTTTATGCGCTAGCATCCTAAGCGGCCGTACGGCCAGCCCTCATGCCAGGTGCGGCACTAGCGAGTTTTTCTTCAGGCGCCAGAGCAGCGACCACATGCTTATTCGCATCTACAATTAAAGTGCTCAGCTTAGCATCCAGTAGGGCAAAGTCTTCTCTATCAGGACGCGTTGCAATGTGCATGCGCAGAATATGCAAACTAATGCTGACATCTGCTGGCGAATACGTATATTGTTGGTTGTTCGCCATCCTCTCAAGGAATGATTCGAGCACTATATGTTGGCGGTGTAATTTTTCAACATGCAGTGCGCCTTTATTGATTTCTGACAGTGCAATAAGGGCGCGTTTAAGCGGAAACCAATCATCTTTAATGTGTTGTAAGGCTTGATCCGGCGCTGACATGCTTGACGGTATTATGTGACCGGGGTGTTGACTGTAAAAGGTATAGGCAAGGGGTGCGTGGGATAGATTGTGAGCCATCGGATTTTTAAGGCCCCCAAGAAACTGATCCCCCAGAGCAGAGATGGCTAACCCAGAAACAAACAGTAATAGGAAGGTGAGGTAGTCATGTTGTATGAGGAGCGCAACCTCCGAAAAGCTATACTTTTCATAACGCTTTTGTTCCTGTGTCAACTGTGAATAGATCACTTGTAGTTTTTTAAGCTGCGAAGGCGTGGGAGTGACACTTGATAGTTCCTTAGTTGGTGTTTCAAGTAATTTACAAAGATTAATAAGCTGCTGTCTTAAATTGTTATGTGCATCACCCTGAAAATATTCTTGGGCAGTGACATTACCTAGCTGCGCGCCATTGATTAATTTCGCCGTGGTGAAATTTGAGGACGTCATAAATAAATTGGATTTAGAAGCTGATGGACACGCACTAAGGGGTGTTTGTTCTAGGGCAGCGCGCTCCCCTTTAACCATTTCCATGAAGCTGTCCACCTGCGCCTGTTGTTCAGGTCTAAGCAACTTACTATCATCCCGACGTGATTGACGTGCTCTTTTCGATACTTGTCCATTCGTATAGGCTGGTTCAAGGTTAATAGGGGGGGCCATCGCTTCCATTTTTTTTACATTAACGTATTTTTGCGTAAGGTAGGATGCATGCGCCTTTCTAGTCATAAGATTTCTTAAGTGATACTTTTTTTCCAAGATCATATCGCTTGGTAAATAGCAAACTACGCGGACGTCTGGGAATTGCAGTCGATAGAAATAGGCGGTGGTAGCAGCTTTTGCATCAGCAAATTGATATAAAATTGCGGCGGGAGGCGGCGCGTCGTCATGCGTGTGGTCGAATATATACCAAATGCCACCGTCCTGGTTGAGCGGGCGTTGTCTTAACGTATCAAAATTATAGGGGGGCAATAGTTTGCTAGAATTAGGATAGGTTGGCTTGTTGTATACGACTTCTTGAGTTCTGAATATCATGGTAAACGATGTAAGCCATTCCTGTCTGTTTTTTAGCAGGTCGGCTATGCCTTTGCCTTTGCCTTTGCCTTTGTCTTTGTCTTTGTCTTTGTCTTTGTCTTTGTCTTTGTCTTTGTCTCTAGATGGATATGAGTTGTAATCGTGGTAACGTGACATACTTCTTCCCCCATATTGATGTTATATTTGCTGCACTCTAGTTTAAATAGGGTGAGGCTTCAACTAGTTTTATCTTCTAAGTGTTAATCAAGCGATGAATTGTATTGAATGTGCGCAGTATTGATAAATAAGACGTGCACATAAAAAACCCAGGATAACCTGGGTTTTATTAATCGGTTAATGGTGTGTTTACCCTTCGGCAGGAACGGACTCAGGCAACAACACATTTAACTCTAAGACTGAATTATTGTCTTTACAGCACAGGTCAATTTGGACGTCATCTAAATCAACATGCGTATGTTTTGCAATAGCGGCTAAGATGTCTTGACGCAATAAGGGTAAGAAATCAGGGCTGCTGGATTGCGCACGCTGTTGGGCAATAATAATATGTAGGCGATCCTTTGCAGACTTGGCAGAAGGTTCATCCTTACCCTTCATGCGAAAATAATTCATAAACCTCATGCGACAACCTCCTCATTTCTAAATAAGCGCTTGAGAAAACTTTGTTTTTTCTTTTTGATTACTTCTGTGAAGGGCGGCGCCTTTCCAAGAAAGCGTTTAATAATAAATCGATATTCTTGGCCGGCATCACTGTCGTTATCCAGAATGACGGGAAGCCCTGAGTTTGATGCGTTAAGTACTGATTGTGATTCGTTGACAACTCCAAGCAATGGAATACCTAAGAGCTCTTTGATGTCGTCAATATTAAGCATTTCACCGGTTTCAGCGCGGCGTTCGGAGTAGCGTGTAATCACTAAGTGTTCTTGAACGGGATCTTCGCTGTTTTCAGCACGTTTAGTGCGGCTGGATAAAATACCTAAAATACGATCTGAATCACGTACTGATGAAATTTCAGGATTGGTAACGATGATGGCATCATCCGCATAATACATGGCCATTAAGGCGCCTTTTTCGATGCCTGCCGGTGAGTCACAAACGATATATTCAAAGTCCTTACTCAGCTCTTCAATAATTTTACCAACAGCTTCTTTGGTCAATATGTCTTTATCACGCGTCTGTGATGCCGCTAAGATGAACAAGTTTGGAATTTTTTTGTCTCTAATCAACGCTTGATTCAGTGTGGCTTCGCCATTAATCACGTTCGCAATGTCATACACAACGCGTCGCTCAACACCCATGATTAAATCAAGATTACGTAAGCCAACGTCAAAGTCGATGACCGCTGTTTTTTTGCCTTCGAGAGCGAGTCCTGCAGAAAATGACGCACTCGTCGTTGTTTTGCCAACGCCTCCTTTTCCAGACGTTACCACAATTACTTTTGCCACAATAGCTCTCCTTCCTTAGTAAACACCCACTGCTGGGCAAATTCGTATAATACGTTTAAATTCCTTCAATCTGCAGTTTATCACCTTTCAGATAGATATGAATAAGTGGCTCTTTGATTTTAGGTACTTTGATTTGATCCTGAGTGAGGTAATGTCCGGCAATAGCAATCAGCTCAGCCTCTAAGGATTCACAAAAAATATGCGCGTTGACATTGCCATTGGCACCGGCTAAGGCGCGACCGCGTAGTGGGCCGTAACAGTGTATGTTGCCGTCGGCGAGGCATTCAGCCCCCGCGTTAATGGCAGACAGTGCAACAAGATCGGTGCCTTTGGCATAGACCTGTGTACCTGAGCGCACGGGGCGTGTTAATATTTTTGCGGAAGTGGGGGCGCCCCATTGGTCTGCAACAA
>NVSS01000136.1 GCA_002732805.1 Coxiella sp. (in: g-proteobacteria) | reverse complement strand
AAAGGGTAAGCACAACAACAGGGAGCTGCGGCTCCTTTTTTTATGCCTAGAATAAAGTATAATATTAAGGGAGCCATTAACAATTAACACTGTACTTTAATAATCAACTACCTTATTATTAAGTCACACTTTAAGTATATAGGGGATTTTGATGAAAACAGCGGTAATAATGAAGCGTTCTGTCATGGGTATGGAGATACGGCAGAATCACAAGACTAAGATGTTTAATGCTAACGACCTACACAAGATCGGGAATGAGCATAGAAAGGCGCTAAACCTATCTCAAAAGCAGCTTGCGCATTATTTTGCAGCCGATGGCACTGATGAGTTAATTAAAGAAATATGCCTATCTGAATTCATTCCTGAAGATCAAGTAAGGAAGTCGACAAGAGGAAAGAGTGGCGGAACATGGGTTAATCCTATTCTATTTGCTGATTTAGCCGCTTGGTATTCACCTAAACTAAAAGTAAGAATGTTGAAGTGGATTATTGATGGACTTATGGAGTCTCGTGATGAGTCTGGTGATTCATACAAAAATATGAATAGCACCCTAAAGCAGAACTTTCCAAGCGAGTTTGATTCACCATTAAATTATATGAAGGTTGCAAGGGCTATCGCTGCGGCGTGTGGGGTTGGTGAGGGAAAGGATAAGTGGGAGAACTGCACTGAGCCACAATTAAAGATGCGCCATAACATCCAAAAGAATATCGAGCTAATAGCTGACCTTTGCCCTAATGCTGGCGAGTGCATATCTAAGGCGATAAAAAAGGCGGCTAATAAATGACTGTTGATATGATGGAGATGATGGCCAGCTTAATTAATCGTATTGAATCCCTAGAGGAGGAGGTTGGAAAGCTTAAGAAGAAGCCAAAGCTGCCAGTGAAGAGGCTAGCCAAGCCGACTATCAATGAACTAGCCATAGAGTTCCAAGCTAAAGGATCTCTAACCTGCCTAGATGACGCTGACACGTTCTTTAATCATTACGAGTCTAACGGCTGGAAGGTCGGAAAGAACGGAATGAAGAACTGGAAAGCAACAGTTGCCCAATGGCATAAACGAAACCAAGAAGGGAATACCCATGGAAAAGATCAATCAAAAGCAATTTCTGGCCGCGATGCAATCACCTTCAACACAACCGATTTCTGATAGCCAAGAAATCAGCGATTATATAAGCCCTAATTCGCTAGCTGTGGCCATGGAGTATGAGCAGAAGCGGGCAAACAAAGACGAGACGCCACAGGATAGGCAATTTATATCTGAGCTGTTCTCTAGGCTTAATACGATATGCACAGCCGGTTTCCATAATCTCAAAATGCTGTCAGCTCAAGAGGCGCAAAGCCAGATAAAGCTAAATATGCGAGAGTGGATGAATGAATTCCAGATAAGGGGAATTAATAAGCCCGAGCTTGTTGATTACGCGCTGGGCCGTATTAGGGCGTCTGGATCACCATTCATTCCAACTGTTGGTGAGTTCTTGGATTATTGTGATGAGGGCCGACTACCTACCGGCACGTTAAGCGCCCGTGACGCCTACGAGGAGTGGTTGCAATACGATATGGGAAAGCTAGATATATCCAAGTTAAGTCAACCCGCCTATCACACCATGAGCGTCATATACGGGTCAGGCAGGAAGGGCCATCTAACTGGAAGCAAGCCAGCAGAGAGCGAGAAGTATTGGACAACACGATATACAGCTACACTTGACAGGATGAAGGAAGGCAAGCCGCTTAAGTGTGTGCCAGGGGAGACTGAGAAGCTGGAGTACATCCGCCAGCCAGGGAAGCGCTCAACAATGATGGATGCAATGGCAGAGATGAGGAAAAACTTATGAGTAAATTTGTAAGTAAGGTAGAGCGGAATTTTAAAGCACTTGATGATCACGAGTTTTATGACGCTGATGTAACGCTTCGAGACTCGGACGGTGAACAAGTGGAGTTAGATTACAAGCCAAGCGACATTGATGGTATGAATTACGTTATTTTGAGTCGTGATGATGTTGCGGTTATGGCCAGGGCATTAGGGATAATCACATGAAATGGCTTGTGATGGGCACAGCATACGCAGCAAGCAAGCTACAGTTTTCCAGGTTCGATAACTTAACGGCGCAGGTGTAATTAAAGAAATGGTTAGTAATCTTGGCAGGATTTACTAGCCAGCCAGGGTATACAGTAGTAACAACTTCAAAGGGGATAGAAAGAATGAGCACAGTTAAGAAATTCAAAGGGCATGATGTACCAGAGGGGGCGAAGTATTTTAGAGAGGACTGCATGAGCTACCACCCTTTATTTGTAAAGAATGAGGGTGGGTATCAGTACAGGATTGCCACTCCAGTATCAAGGCATAAATGGCGACGCGACGCTCATGAATACGACAACTTAATAGAGCTGCCCCAAGAGCCAGAAGCCTTCGTACCTGTAGTGGGTGAGTGGTGCGCGCATGTGGATGGTGCTTTGTGGTGTAAGTATGGTGATTTGTTTTATGTAGGCAAGTGCAAGGCAGGCTTTAAAGTAATGCACTCTGAAGACGGAAAGTTGCTTGAGTTTGGCGAGTGCGCAATATTTGAGCCTGTAAGAATGGAGCGTGACAATATTAGAATGTGGGTAGAGTCAAAGATAGATTGCGTAGAAGCGTTTGAAATGGATCAGGCCATATTGATAACCAAGATGCTAGATTTAGGCTGCTTGGTAATACCGGAGTCTGACAAATGCTAAGCACCTACCAGGGCCGCCCAATACCAGCAGCCATCGGTTTATTCTTCTCAATACCCGAGGCTATCATTAAGCTTAGAAAGGACTGCTACCTAAAAAACGGTTTATTCTACTCAATGCTTAAGCGCAAGGGCAACATGATCGCCCTAGGTGCTTATGACAGCGCAGAAGAATGCAATCTAGCTTGGGATATTGGCACGGTCGAAAGGAAACGAGGGGAGCGTCTAGCTAATTCACAAGGCTGGGCGTCCTCTACTAACTGCCCACAGATCAAGGTAAATCTATCCATTAACGGAAAGAACTTCTATGGCGGGTCATTTAGGCCTGACCAGAAGGCTGAGGCCAAGGAATTGCATAAGAAGCTATTCAATCAAGAAACCGCACGACTTATATCTGAACTTAAAAAGGAATATGAAAATGCTAGGCAAGGTAGAAACAATCCGCCAGGTATTAGTAAGCGCTATTGAGTCCGGCATACCTGGGGCGCAAGCAGCTCTAAAGGACTTAACCGATGTTAACGCTGGCATGATCGAGCTAAATGGCATGAGATCTGAGGTTATCCAAGCTGCTATAGACGAACAGGAGGCCGAAGAAATAGCCAATGGCGTGATCGCCCATGGATAAGCTCAAAGCCCTTGTACTGGCCATTATAGGGGCTGCACTAATATTCTCACTGCTAGTGTGGGTGAGTAACGAGGAGTACAAAGAGGAGCTAGCCAAGGCTAACAGGGATAAGCATAAAGAAATGAATTGGTACGGTGTAAGGCCAGACCAGATAGTTAATAAATAAGGGGTGATGTATGAGTGAAGCAAGAAAGTTATGGGTTATTGGCCAAGCAGTATCAATTTCACTTGGTGTATGGATAGGGCTGGAGTATTCAAGCGTATTGCTTGGTGTTTGCGCCGCTTATGTTATTGGTGTCCTTGTTGATATTAGATTTGAAGTGTCTTGATTGAAATAGCTACCGAATCGAAAGGTTATCGCTAGTTACTTGAAAGGGTAACTATCAGATAATAAATACATCATAAGGGGATAGATAAATGAAGATATTACTAGAACAGGTGTTTAATTCTGGCGACCGTGATGAAAAGCGCATTACCTTGATCGACAGCACCATTGACAACAAGCAGGACGCTGTAAGGGCTGTGGAGGCATTACACGCATTCGATACCATGATGCTGTGCTGCGGCTGCTTTACTGATAACGACCATATCATTCTTCAGATTAACAATGACGATGTTGGTTATGCTCAGCTTAATGACTGGGAGGATCTGGTCGAATTCTTAGGGGGTAGCATTTAATGGAGAAGGTTACGGTAAAGGGTAAGGTTTATCAGATTGGCGGATTGTACATATGCAATCAGGGGGAAATTGGAATACTAAAGAGCGCAAATGAGAATGAAGAATATCCATTTGTATTAATTTGGGATTCACCTATTGTCAAAAGAACAAAGCCATGCGAGAGGATTTACACCGTGGCCCAGTCAGTTATAGGCACAATAACAGACGCACCAATAGAGCTAGAGGATGGCGAGTGGTATATGTGTAAGTTTAAACGCAATGAGGTTTTTGTCTCTTGGACTGGTGAACTCTGGTGTGATGGGTGGGGCGATCAAATTCGTAATGACTGGCAAGGTGATATTGTTCCAATTTATAAGATGGTAAAGGCATGAGCTGTAGTCACTGCAAGGGCAGTATAATCAAATGGTAACAGGTGATGAAAGCGCTCTAAGGGCGCTGCAGGCTAGCCGGATAATCCAATTAAACAAGGTTATCTCTGATATTGCTAACTGCACAAGAAAGCGTGATGTTAATAAGGTGTTAGAGGCTCATTATGAAACGGAATCAGAAAGGCAGCGTGAGACACACAAGGCAGGAATCAGGATTAGAGACTCAAATAACAGGGATAAGGGGTAGGGTATGAAAGGTTTTATATATTTACTGTGGGTTAGCGTAAACCCTATGTTCTGGGTTAGGAACTATAGAACCGGTAGTCACTGGGATAGGTCAGTTTTACTTAATCTTCAAACACCAGAATTTACCGAATTAGGAGATTATACAGTCAAGCTTAATGGTAAAGAAATTTGGATTTACAACTACCCATATGCTTACGCAACAGATAATAATGCTAAAGGTAAGCAGGTGGTGATGCCATCTAGACTGACTTGCTTTCTATTTAGGATTGAGCTTGATAAATACAAGCTAGCAAATGGGATGGATTAATTATGGAAATTAAATATTACATAGATAAGAAGGGGTTATATATAGATGTTAGGGTCTAAATTCGATGAGATAATGAACGAGCAGTTGCCTAATTTGAATGTTTATGAAGAAATGGTTAAAATACAGGCTAAAGTAAATGAGTCCAACCTTCACCTTCAGAGATTCCACGCATGTCAGCCAAGAAGCGCCCAGTATCGAAAGCCCGTAAGCCAGCCAAGAAACCGGCCAATAAACTATCGTTAGCTGGTGAGAAGCCATCAGCTAAGAAAAAGCCGGTTAAGAAGCCAGTAGCCAAGAAAAAGAAATCCCCTTCGAAAGCAAAGGAAATTGCTATAGGTGGGGAGAAGCCACCCACTAAGAAGAAGAAGACCAGGATAAGTTAATGATTAGTCTAGCCCTTTTAACGTTCGCCTTGTTTGCAAATCTAACGATTAGAGATCGAGGTGACGCTGTAAGGGTTACGGCTATATGCCTAGTTCCTTTGGGAATGCTACAGGCGGTGGTTTTCTACTATGGAAGAGAGAATCTTGGTGAGGTTTATTTTTGGTTGGCGGCTTTAGTCTCTATGTTCGTTGTAGTGGCTATTCAAATGTTTGAACGTTCCCCTCTATCAACCTCTATTCAAGTTATCAATCTAGTAGCGACTCTAATACACTTGTATGGGCTTCATTGCTTTAATTACGAGCTGGGCTACGCTTTGTATTCCCCGTTAATTTATATCGCTTTGATTACAGAATGGTTAAGGCTAATGAGAAGGACAAAGAAAGATGGAATATTCTGGTCAAATCATTGGTTACGCCATAATGCTGGTAATCATAGTTTGTTGCATGAGCGTGGTGATACCTAATGGCATCCATGATAGACGTATTGAAAGAAGTAGAACCGTCCGAGGTCGTAGGTCAGATTCTCGCAAGTCCTAAGATTCAGATGATTATAGGGGCTGGAGTTACGGGGGGTGGCACTGCTATCGCTAGCTCTGAATCCTTACGACAAAGTGATGTTATGTTTTACCTAGGGGCTGTAGCTGCGGGGATGGGTATACTTCTAACGTCCATTCTTATAGTGAGAAACCTGATACTAATCGCAAAGGACTTAAGGAAATAAAACAAGGCCCAATTAAGGGCCTTTTTACTGCCTAGAATTTAACAGCTAAGCCAGCGCCTACCAAGACAGTAGGGACATGGATTGCCTTAAATCCAAATCGGCCCCAGTATTTGGTGTAAGTAACCATCGGTATAAGAGTGATACCTTTCACAATGTGCATAGAGGATGGGTAGCCCGTAACTAACCCCATGTCAACGCCAAACCCATGGCCCAGATCATGACTACTGCCAACTAGGTAAGATCGGCGGCACTGGCTATTCTCATAGGTACCTACCTGATAACCCTTTACCTTGACAGCTACCAGGTGATGCTCCTCGTTTAAGCAGTCCCTGCCCCCTCTATCAAAGTGATATGTCTTAAGTCCTAAGTAGGCCTCATAGGCATTTGATTGCTGGGGAATGAAGGGAAGGGCAAGGCAAGCTAATATTAAAATCAATTTCATGTGAAGGCATCCTTTGATTAATTAGTACTACATTGATTAGATTATATCTAATAACATTTAAGTCAAGGCAGAATGTGTTATAGTTAACTTATTAAAGGGTTATTAAAGGGCTGTCATGGCTTCAAGTAAGACAACACTAAAGGCAGGCGACAAGCTCCCACCAAGAGGCAGGGGGACTAAAGGCACTATCCTTGATGCTATGCGTGCTGAGTCATTCGAGTTACTTACCA
>NVSS01000135.1 GCA_002732805.1 Coxiella sp. (in: g-proteobacteria) | reverse complement strand
AAGTTTCACGGTCACTGTCATGCCGAGCCCCGGTATAGCGAGGCTAAGCAGTAACAGCAATATAGAGAGTCTTAAGGTCTGTTTCATCATAAACATCCATTATTATGACTGTATAAGAGTAACTATAGTCTATTTAGCCTAGATTTCTAATAAAGATATAAATATAATATATTCAGATGGTTGCGCGTTATTTTTGATTACGAATCTTAAAGGAAATAAGCAGCCCAATCACGGAAATCGAAACCAACACCAGCATCCCTCTGGCATAGCCAATATGCAGCATAGGATATGCTCTGACGACAGATCCCGTAATGGCTAAACCTGCAGAGCCACCCACCTCCTGAAACGTGACGAACGTGCCTGATGCGACCCCTGCGTGCGCCTGAGGCAAGGTACTAATCGCTTTAGTGGCGGATGGATTCCAAATAAGACCCCAGGCACAGCCGAAGGCTAGCGCAGCAACAATAATCCATAGCGTATTGATGTGCACATTAAAAAAGTATTGAATAATCGCTGATAATAATAAACACAGAAACCCAACACGGATAAGGCGTTGTGCGCCAAATCGATTGTAGGTGCGCTCACTGAAAAATGAAAAAACAACAAGTGGTATCGTCACTAATGCCATCACCATGCCAGCATCTAAAGGTGAATAACCCAGTACTGTCTGAAAATACAGCGGCATCAAAAAGAACGCCGCCCAAATAAAAAATAGTAGGCAGCAATTACATAAGGAGGCGAACACAAAGGAGCGGTTTTTGAATAGGTCCTCACGAATGATCGGCTGTGCTACGCGCCCTTCTACAATATATAACGTTACAAACAACAGCACACTAACCGCGAGCAAACTTAACGTCGTTGATAATGACCAGATATCCATTTGCACAATGGCCGTAACAAGCGATGCCATTGCTAACATTAAGATACCCGCACCCAACCAGTCCAATCGAGGCTTGGCCTCGTCACTCTTAGAGTCTGGGCAGAAATAGAACACCAATAGGCTGCTAATCAAAATCACGGGGACATTAAGCAAAAACACCCAACGCCACGAAATAAAATGAATCACCAACCCCGCATAAAATGGGCCTAAGCCAAGTGCAATTCCTGTGGACCCCGCCCAAATACCAATGGCCTTACTACGCCGTTCAGCCGGGTATAAATTAGTAATGAGCGCTTGAGAAACAGGCATGATTATAGCCGAGGCAATAGCATTCAATACCTGACAGGCAATAATGAGCCCAAGATGCTGCGCCAATCCCGTACCTAACATCGCCAGTGCTAATATCATTAGGCCAATTAAAAACAATTTCTTACGACCAATGACATCGCCTAAGCGCCCAAACAGCACCAAGACACCACAAATCACGATACCATAGGCATTAATTATCCATTGCAAGTCAACTAGGCTGACATTCAACGCTGATTTAATCGAGGCCATCGCCAGGTTAAATTCAGAATAGATAATACCCCCCATCGCAGACGTCAAACAGACACCAATAATTGCTAATTTTAAGCGGGCATTATCGTTCACGTTTTTTTACCTTTAACAATCAAGGTAATCAGCATAAACAAGAAACTTGATAGAATTAAAAATGGCCACAACATAACCATCATGCCGTGCATAAAGACATTTTTAAAAACAAAAGCACTGTGTTGGTAGATCGTATCAATATGATTCAGTGCGTCCTGCAGATAGGACGGCTGTGAAATAAAGCCCGTAATCAAGGTGTGCTGTGTGTCTGTTTGTGCAACGGGTAATACACTGTAGAACGCTTCAGCGGTAACGCCATGAAAAATACCAATACAAGCAGCAAGCATTACCGTAGCACCAATATAATAAATACCATATAACGTGCCAATGGATACCTCCATATCATTAAGCATTTCCCGATTACGCATCATCATAAGCTTGGTACTGCTCAATATTCCCCATGCCGCACCAAAGCATGTATAAGCCAGGGAAATGATAAAGTAATTCGGTTTAACAGTGAAATAAAGTTGTAGCACCGTGGCACATACATACAATAAGGCACAAATTACCAATAGCATTTTCAACGTTATTTTTGTATGAATCCATTGTGAGCAGATCAATAGCAGCCACAACTCAGCAACAGGAATAATAAGTAATAAGCCACCCATTTTATAATAGGAAAATGACAATACACCGTGCAAATAGAGAGGATTAAAGAACATGAATACGGCCGTTGCACCGCCACCCAAAAAGGCTAACATCAATATAGCGATCACCGTTGCATTGCGAAATATTTTCAACTCAATAATAGGTGTTTGTGCATGTCGCTCAACAATAACAAAGGCCATCAGCGCTATTGCTGACGTGCAAAAGCAAACAACAACAAAATGTGAGTTCCAGCCAAATGAGCTTGATTCCACAAGTCCAAGCACTAATGAAAATACCGTGAGTGAAATGAGCGTCATACCTGAAAAATCAAGTGTGACGTAAGACGTCGTCTTGGTTTCACGTAGGTTAAAGAAACAAAGACTGACGCCAATAATGATAAGGGGTACATTACTGAAAAACACCCAGGGCCAGCTTAATTCCTGGATGATGACACTTCCCAACACAGGGCCAATAACCAAACCCAACCCTGAAATGATTGAAAAAATACACATCGCTGTGTATTTATTGCCGCCTGTGAAATGGGTAGTGACATAAATGGCTGTCGATGGGAGGATCACCGCACTCGAGAATCCTTGAATAATACGAAAACCAATAAGCCAATCGCTTGATAAGGAAAGTCCAGCGCCAATAGATGCTAATGCATAAACAAGCACGGCTAGAAATATGACGCGTCGCCCGACGCATTTTAGGAGGCTACTAATGCTTAACACCATCATGGACAGCGGTAAATAAAAAGCATTGAGTACCCACTGTATCATCACCACGCCCATATGTAATGATACTTGAATAGCCGGTAATGCGGTGGGTACGATAGTCGCGTCCATATAGCCCATAAAGCTAAAGAGACTAACGCCAATTAAGACCGGTAATTCAGATTTCGGAATAGCCATAAGGATGTCTCGTCTATACTATCATTACCAGTTAAATAGTGTTCCATCTAACTTACGATTAACCGGTAAGAAGGCGGCATCATACGGATATTTTTTAGCAAGCGCTTCATCAAAGTCAACACCCAGCCCCGGTGCATCGGTGGTATCTAAATAGCCGTTATTGAACGAATAGTGATGTGGGAATACCGCATCTGTTTCATCCGTATGGCGCATATATTCCTGAATACCAAAGTTATTGATCGCCAGATCGAAGTGTACCGCAGCAGCCATCGTCACCGGTGATAAATCCGTCGCGCCGTGACAGCCCGTACGCACGTGATAAATTGATGCAAAATCAGCTAATTTTTTAAGTGGCGTAATACCCCCGCCGTGCACGATCGTCATCCGGATGTAATCGATCAATTGCTCTGAAATAAGCGTCGTGCAGTCATAGATCGAATTAAAGATTTCACCGACCGCTAACGGTGTTGTGGTATGTTGGCGAATGAGGCGGAAACCTTCTTGTAGCTCTGCTTGAACCGTATCTTCCAACCAAAATAAATGAAAAGGCTCTACCTCTTTACCTAAGCGTGCCGCTTCAATAGGGGTAAGACGGTGATGGCAATCATGCAGTATATGCGGATCGTCGCCGTAGGTATCACGTAGCTTAGCAAATAATTTTGGCGCATGATTCAAATATTTTTCTGTTGACCAGACGTTTTCAACCGGCAACCCTTTTTCGGCAGGTTCGTAGTACATTTTGTCTTTAGAAACACCATACGTACTGGGAATACCCGGTACGCCACATTGTGCGCGCACTGCCTGGTAACCCATATCCAGGTATTTCCCAACTTCGTCCACCGCATGATCAATGTCCGTGCCATTGGCATGGCCATATACCATCACACCGGTACGGCTACGCCCACCCAGTAGATTATAAACAGGCGTGTTTAGTACCTTACCTTTAATGTCCCATAACGCCATATCAATGGCAGCCACCGCCGACATCGTCACCGGACCGCGGCGCCAGTAAGGACCGCGATAAAAATATTGCCAGATATCTTCTATCTGCGATGGATCACGGCCTATTAAACAAGGAATCAAATGATCTTCAAGATAAGAAACAACCGCCAGCTCACGACCATTTAGGGTCGCATCACCAAGACCATAAACCCCTTCGTCTGTATAGACTTTTAGTGTTACAAAATTGCGTCCTGGGCTACAGACAAAGACCTTGGCATCAGTAATTTTCATTGTTGTTGTTTCCTCTTTACTTAAATTTAAACGGGTGCTGTTACTAACCCTGATTGTGTTGCGATCGTTGCTACAACGTCGGCATCAGGCTCTAAAAAAATAATCGGCAATTCAATCGACTTTGCAAATTCAATTTCACCCGATACACCAACAGAACGCTCCCAGCCCTCTGCTTGTAACACGATAAGCTCATTACAACGCGACAGCATCGCCGTATCAAAGCGCTGCCAAATCTCCCATGTTTGTGTCACGCTGGGGTCGTGCAGTGGTATGTTGTGAGTGAGTGGCGAGTAAATGAATTTACCTAACTTTAAAAATTCGTTCGTGTAGTGGTTTACCAACGCATGGCGGAATTTTTTAACGGCGACATCGTCGTGCGCATAGGGGCACGCGAGGTAGGAAACAGTATCTTGAATCTTGTTCATTAATAATCTCCGTTCGTTTGATGACGTGACATAGCCAGATTAAAGCGTCTATGGAAAAATGACACCGGCAATGCAAAAAGGACGGGGAATATTTGCTTGCATATTAAGCCCATTGACTTTCTACGTAACCCCATTTTCATCCAACTCCAATGCAAACGAAAATGTAAACGCCATTTACGATGTACAAATAAATGGGCACGTTGCATGATTTTATCTGCCTCCCCTTGTGCCTGCTTATCCGATAAAGTACGCGCTTTGCGTAACAGGTTATTTAGATTTTCCAAATCACTCAACACAGCCAACACTCCTTTTCATCCAAAATCACGTGCAGTGTACCATATATGACATCATTAACAACGGGCGTTCATTTTTTCATCGCCCGCGTAAAATGCAACCAATTGATATTATGGGATTATTTAAAGTTGCTTGTAAGCTGTACTGCATATAAAATGGGTATCCCTTAAACATAGAGAAGTCGTACTAATTTTATGAATGATACAAACTCATCAAAACGCGTACTCGGTATATTCTACCTCACGACCATGGGCATTGCTGCGATTTTCAGCCTGCGTAATTTACCAATCACCGCTGTCTATGGCTTAAGCTCAGTAACGTACTATATCGCCGCCGCCATTCTGTTCTTTATTCCTACCGCGTTAGTCTGCTCACAGCTGACGACCACCTGGCCTCAAGCAGGTGGACTTTACGCCTGGGTAAAACAAGCACTCGGCCCCAACTTTGGATTCCTCGCCATCTGGTTTGAGTGGATCAATACCGTCTGCTCGTTCCCCATGATGTTGGGCTTTATTTTATTTACCCTGATTTACCCCTATGCGCACGGTATTGCCAATAACCGCTTCTACGAATTTGGCTTTATGGTTGCTATCTTCTGGTTTTTAACGATTCTAAATTTCTTTGGCATCAAAACCTCCAGTCGCTTTAGTGCCGCCGGTGTCATTCTAGGCACACTGTTAATTGCTGCACTGATTATCACACTCGGCGTCATATGGTTAAGCACGGGGCATCCCTCGCAGATTCACTTTACGGCACATGCACTGATCCCCACATTTCAATTGGGTACCCTAGCCTTTCTTATTACGATGATTAATAGCGTATCCGGCATCCAAGTCATCGCTTTTCATTCACAAGAAACACAATGCCCACGGCGCAACTATCCACGTGCTGCTTTTTTTATTGTTGGCCTTATTCTCGTCCTGTCAATTTTAGGTACGCTATCAATTGCGGTCGTCACCCCGGCACATTCGGGTAGCTTGATCGGCGGCATTGTTAAATCGCTGACAACCTTTTTAGGCGCCTTTCACCTTGCTTGGCTTGTCCCCATGCTCGTGCTACTGATTGCCTTTGGCGTCATCGCTGAAATCAATGCCTGGGTCATCGGCCCCAGTAAAGGTATGCTCGCTGCCGCCGAGGCCGGGCAATTACCCAAAATCTTTGCACGCAAGAATAAACATGGCGTCCCAACCACTATCTTATTAACACAAGGTATCATCGGCACCCTGCTCGCCTGCGCTTATATTTACATGCCCTCCGTTAATAGCGCCTATTGGCTACTCTCCGATTTGACCGCTGAATTCACCGTGATGATGTGGATTTTAGTGTTTATCAGCGTGATCGTTCTGTATTACAAGCATCCACCACAAGATGGCCATTACAAAATTCCTGGTGGAATAATTGGTTTATGGCTCACGGCCAGTGTCGGCATACTGGTATGCATTACCGTGCTTATCTTTAGCTATATTCCACCTATAAACGTGATTCATTCCAATAGCGTGATGAAATATGAAATCGTGTTGCTGGGCGGACTTATTCTATTTTCGATATTACCGTTGCTTACTACTATTTTTAAATCCAGAAAGCCAACGTGATATTCGAAACACCGAGGCTCTATACACGCCCATGGCAAGCTTCCGATATTGATGCCGCCATACAATTATGGGGCGATCCGAAAGTCACTGCGCTAATTAGTGCAAAAGGCCAGCTCTCAAACGAAGACGCCAACGAAAAACTTGATGAACAGATCAATATACAACAACAATACGACTTATCTTCTTGGGCACTCGTGCTCAAAGAAACCGATGC
>NVSS01000134.1 GCA_002732805.1 Coxiella sp. (in: g-proteobacteria) | reverse complement strand
CTGCCGTTCGGATATAGGTGTCTCGGACATAGGAGTCAGTTCCGGCGAAACGCTGTTTTTAACCAATTGAAAAAAGCGGGAAATCGAGAGAATCGCCGGAACTGACACCTATGTCCGAGACACCTATATCCGAACGGCAGTAACAACTTCTTGCCTAATTGCCTGATTTAGTGTTCAATAGGCGGCTTAATTATAGTGCGAGCGTGGCGGAATTGGCAGACGCGCTGGATTTAGGTTCCTGTGGGGTAACCCGTGAGAGTTCGAGTCTCTCCGCTCGCACCATTTTTCTTTTACTATGAGGTAGTTACATGCAAAGTTCGGTTCAAACTCTTGAGGCGTTGAAGCGCAAAATCACCATTACAGTCCCTGCAGATGAAGTCACTGTGGCTTATAAAGCACGACTTAATGAAGTATCCAAGACAGCAAAGATTAATGGATTTCGTCCCGGTAAAGTACCTGCTGACGTCATTGAGCAACGCTATGGTAAGTCGGTATTAGACGAAATAGCAGGCAAATTGATCCAAACTAACTTCGATCAAGCGATTCGTGACGCTGACATTCGTGTGGCGGGTACGCCATCGGTCACCGACATGACGATCAATAAAGGTGAGCCTTTTGAATTTAAGGCGACCTACGAGGTTTATCCCGAAATTGAGCTTAACGTGCTCGAAAATGCCACTATCGAACGCGAACAGACGACAATTAACGATGACGATATGGCGATAATGCTCGAAAAATTACAAAAACAGCACGCTGATTTCAAAGTGGTGGAACGTGAGGCCAAAGACGGTGATCGCGTAGTGATTGATTTTGATGGCAGCATTGACGGCGAAGCATTTGAAGGCGGCATGGCCAAGCAGCATACGCTTGAGCTGGGCTCAAAATCGATGATTCCAGGCTTTGAAGAAGGCATTGCGGGTATGAAGCCAGGCGAAGAGCGTGATGTTGACGTTAAATTCCCCGATGATTACCAAGCTGAAGAGCTCAAAGGTAAAAAAGCGGTATTCAAAATTGTATTGCATAAAGTTGAAGAAATGGAATTGCCGCCCGTTGACGATAAGTTAGCCGAAAAAATGCAAGTTGAAGGCGGTGTTGATGGCCTTAAAACTAAAGTACGTGACGGAATGGATCGTGAGCTGACCGAGCAATTGAAATCACGTTTAAAAGAACAGGTTTTAGATAAGCTACTTGAAGCGAACAAGATCGATGTCCCTGAGGTGCTCGTGGCGGCTGAAGTACAGCATCTGAAGAAAATGAGCTTGAATCGTATGGCAAGCCAATATGGTATGAAACCCGAGCAGCTTGAAAGCTTGAATCTTCCTGATGATCCTTACAAGGAACAAGCAGACAAGCGTGTGCGCTTAGGCTTACTCTTAGCTGAGGTGATTAAGAAATACGATATTAAATCGGATCAAGATAAATTAAAGGCACGTGTTACAGAGGTAGCTGCTTATTACCAAAAACCAGAAGAAGTGGAGCAATGGTATATGAGCAATCAAGAAGCGCTATCTGAAATTGAAGCAGGTCTTATCGAAGACCAAGCGGTCGAGAAGTTGTTGGAAGAAGCAACCGTGACGGATAAAACGGTTAACTACCAAGATATCGTGACCAGTCAGTAAGTTTAATTTTGCAAATTTAAACCCAGCCTTTGTGCTGGGTTTTTTTTGTTTGGTTTCTTTTGTTTTTCAGTAATCACTGTACCCAGTCCGCACTTTACTCTATAATTTTATTTATATATCAAAAACATTAGGAATTAAAATGAGTAGATCAGATGTTGAACATTTCGCAAATTTAGTCCCCATGGTTGTTGAGCAAAGTGCGCGCGGTGAACGTGCCTATGATATTTTTTCGCGTCTGTTAAAAGAGCGCATTATCTTCATGGTAGGTCCTGTTGATGACTATATGGCCAACATTATTGTGGCGCAGCTATTATTTTTAGAATCCGAAAATCCCAAAAAAGACATTAGTCTTTACATTAATTCACCCGGTGGTGCGGTAACATCGGGTCTCGCTATTTACGATACCATGCAATTTATCAAGCCTGATGTGAGTACGCTGTGTATGGGTATGGCGGCGAGTATGGGGGCTGTTTTATTAACGGCGGGCGCTAAGGGCAAACGTCATTGCTTGCCACATTCAACGGTGATGATTCATCAAGTACTGGGTGGATTTCAAGGTCAGGGTAGCGACATCCAAATTCATGCCAAAGAAACACAACGAGTCGGCGACACGTTGTACAAAATTCTTGCGAAACATACGGGGCAACCGTTGGCTCAAATTGAAATAGATACCAATCGTGATAATTTCATGCCACCTGAAGAAGCATTGGCTTATGGATTAATTGACACCATTTTTGCGGAACGCGATAAAGACGCCAAGTCCTGATCAATTTTTAGTCTAAATGTATCCTGTTGATTCAACAGGAGTTGATGGACCAGGCTGTGCAGGGACTATTTAAAGGTGCTATCATTGAAATTAGTGCGTTTTGCCCTCATATAACCAGTAGAGAATAATGTAAAAGAGAGGTGGTCTGGTGACCCAAGAAACGAAACAAACACTGTACTGTTCATTTTGTGGTAAAAGTCAGCATGAAGTGAAAAAATTAATTGCCGGCCCCTCAGTTTTTGTCTGTAATGAGTGCGTTGAGTTATGTAATGATATCATCAGTGAAGAAGAGCAAACAGATGCGGCACTGGTATCCCTTGATGGCGGTCGCCTACCGAGCCCCAAAGAAATCCATGAATCACTAAATGAATATGTGGTCGGACAAGATCACGCGAAAAAAGTATTAGCAGTCGCGGTGTATAACCATTACAAACGTCTTAATCATAAGCCGCGCGATGGTGATGTTGAACTGTCTAAAAGTAATATCTTGCTCATCGGTCCAACCGGTTCGGGTAAAACCTTATTAGCGCAAACGCTGGCACGTATTTTGAATGTGCCCTTTGCTATTGCAGATGCTACCACCTTAACGGAAGCAGGTTATGTGGGTGAAGATGTTGAAAATATCATCCAAAAATTATTACAAAAATGTAATTATAACGTCGATAAAGCACAGACAGGTATTATTTATATTGACGAAATTGATAAAATTTCACGTAAGAATGAAGGTCCTTCGTTAACCCGTGATGTATCCGGTGAAGGTGTGCAGCAAGCACTTTTAAAATTGATTGAAGGTACCGTGGCATCGATTCCGCCACAAGGCGGGCGTAAGCACCCGCAACAAGAATATTTGCAAGTGGATACCTCAGAGATATTATTTATTTGTGGTGGTGCATTTGCCGATCTCACGCGTATTATCCAGCAACGTACGGACACCTCCGGTATCGGTTTCGGCGCGCATGTGCAGGAGCAAGGGGTTGGGGCGCCGAGTCCGAAACTCCTTAAGAAAACAGAGCCTGAAGATCTCGTGCGTTTTGGTTTGATTCCAGAATTTATTGGTCGGTTACCCGTCATTGCAACTCTTGATGAGCTGGATGATGACGCGTTAATGAATATCTTAACCGAGCCAAAGAATGCATTGATAAAGCAATACGCAAAATTATTTGAACTTGAAGGTGTCGAAATAGACATGCGACCAGCAGCCTTACGTGCGATTGCTAAGAAAGCGATTGAACGTAAAGCGGGTGCACGTGGATTGCGCTCTATTGTAGAGCAAACGTTAATGGATCTTATGTATGAGATTCCGTCGACAGTGGGCTTACAAAAAGTGGTTATTGATGAGAATGTGATTACTGAAAATGCGGACCCTCTCTATATTTACGAGAGTGAAAGCACCAATGACTCTGTTGTTGGCTAGTTGAGGAATTATAATGAATAAAGAGACTGAGTTGTCCGTTAAGCCGTTTGTATATCCCTTATTGCCATTGCGCGATGTTGTGGTGTTTCCCCATATGGTCATCCCTTTGTTTGTCGGCCGAACGGAGTCGATTAAGGCATTAGAAACAGCGATGGATGCCGATAAACAAATTTATTTAGCCGCACAAAAAGACCCTAATATTGATATACCGAAAGCAAATGACTTATACAATGTAGGTACGGTTGCAACGATCTTGCAAATGCTCCGATTACCAGACGGTACCGTGAAAGTATTGGTGGAAGGCGTGCAACGTGCGCGCATGAAGAAAATGCAAAAGAAAAACGATTTTTATCAGGTGACCATCGAGCTCGTCGACGAAGCCGGTGATAACGAAAACCCTGAATTACACGCTTTAATGCGCAGTATGTTTTCACGGTTTGAACAGCTCGTTAAAGTGAATAAGAAAATACCAGCCGAATTAGTGGCGTCGCTCGAACGCGTTGAAGACCCGGGTCGTTTAGCGGATAGTATTGCAGCGCATATGACGATTAAATTGGACGAGCGTCAAAAGGTATTGACCACGTTCGATACCAGCAAGCGTCTTGAGTTAATCCATGAATTGCTAATGAAAGAGCTGGATTTGGTTGATGTCGAGAAGCGCTTACAAGGTCGCGTTAAAAAGCAAGTTGAAAAAAGTCAGCGTCAATATTACCTCAGCGAAAAAATCAAAGCGATCCAACAAGAGTTAGGTGAGCTTGATGAATCGGGTGTACCTATCGATGAGATTGAGCAAATACAAGAGAAGCTTGATGCATCGGGCATGCCAAAAGACGCACGTGAAAAAGCAGATTCTGAATTAAATAAATTAAAGATGATGCCACCGATGTCCGCTGAGGCAACGGTCTGTCGTAATTATCTGGAAACGATGCTGGATGTGCCTTGGAAAAAACGCAGCAAAGTAAGTCAGGATATTGACAAGGCAGAAGAAATTTTAGATGAAGACCATTATGGTTTGAAGGAAGTGAAAGAGCGTATTCTCGAGTACCTTGCCGTACAGCAACGTGTGCGTAAAATTAAAGGCCCTATTTTATGTTTGGTCGGACCGCCGGGTGTGGGTAAAACATCGCTGGGACAATCAATTGCAGATGCAACCGGACGTAAATTTGCACGTATTTCGTTAGGTGGTGTGCGAGATGAAGCTGAGATTCGTGGTCACCGTCGTACTTATATAGGTGCGATGCCCGGTAAAGTTATTCAAAAACTCTCCAAAGTGAAGGTGCGCAATCCACTGTTTATGCTGGATGAAATTGATAAAATGTCTACTGATTTTAGAGGCGATCCTGCATCAGCATTACTCGAGGTATTAGATCCAGAGCAAAACGACACGTTCAGTGATCATTACCTTGAAGTAGACTATGACTTATCTGATGTGATGTTTGTGGCAACAGCAAACTCAATGAATATACCGCCTGCATTGGTTGATCGTATGGAAATTATACGTATCCCAGGCTATACAGAGATTGAAAAGCTGAATATCGCACAAAAATACCTTGTTCCAAAACAAATGAAAGCGGCGGGATTGAAGGCGTCGGAATTAACGATTACCGAAGGTGCCTTAAAAGAAATTATTCGCTGTTATACGCGCGAAGCGGGTGTGCGTAGTTTGGAGCGTGAAATTGCGAAATTGTGTCGTAAGGTCGTGCGTAGTTTAGTCAGCAAGAAAAACGCTAAGAAAAAGGCAGCCCCTAAAAAAGTATTGAATATTACACTACGTCAACTTGAGAGGTTTCTTGGCGTTAAGAAATACCGTTTTGGTCTTGCGGAAGAGCGTGATCAAGTGGGTCAGGTAACGGGGTTGGCATGGACTGAAGTCGGCGGTGAGTTATTGACGATTGAGGCACAGGTGCTACCTGGGAAGGGTAAATCACTTTATACCGGGCAGCTAGGTGATGTCATGCAAGAATCCATTCATGCCGCCATGACCGTGGTGCGTAGTCGTGCAGAGATCTTCGGTATTGAAGACACGGATTACTTCCAGACCCATGATTTTCATGTGCACGTGCCTGAGGGTGCCACGCCGAAGGACGGTCCTTCGGCGGGTGTGGGGATGTGTACGGCAATTATTTCAGCCATTACCAAAATACCCGTGCGTGCGGATGTTGCCATGACCGGTGAAATTACGTTACGTGGTGAGGTGTTGCCGATTGGTGGATTGAAAGAAAAATTACTAGCGGCGTTGCGCGGCGGTCTTAAAAAAGTAATCATTCCGGACGAAAACGAGCGGGATTTGAAAGAGATCCCACATGAAATTCTTGATGGATTGGAGATTCACCCCGTTAAATGGATCGATCAAGTGTTAGAGATGGCATTGACGGCTATGCCCGATCCGTTGGGCACTAAAAAGGTAAAAGAAGCAGCGGCACAAGCGGCAGCGACAAAACGTAAAGCCTCCAGTAAACGTAAACGTGCGCATTGAGGGCCGTATTGAATCAACAGCAACTGCAAGATATTGTTTCACAGGCATTGGATTATGCAAAGCGTATTGGTGCGGATTGCGCCGATGCCATTATTTCTGAAGAATGTGGTTTTGCTGTGTCATCACGCAAAGGTGATGTTGAAGAAATTGAATATCATCAAGAGCAAGGCTTTGGCATCAGTGTCTATCAGGGAAAGCGTTCTGCATCGGTAAGCACCACTGAATTTTCACAAGCGGCGATCAATGCGGTCATTGATAAGGCGATGAGTATTACCCAATACACGGATGAAGACCCTTATGCGGGGCTTGCTGATAAATCGGTGCTGGCATTTAATTACCCTGACTTGGATTTATTTCATCACTGGGATCTTGAAACACATCAAGCAGCCCAGATGGCAATTGAGTGTGACACTATTGCGCGGGAACAAGATGCGCGTATTACAGATGCTGAAGGGGCGAGCGTATCGACGTATTCAGGGCTGCGTGTCTATAGTAACACGACGGGTTTTATAGGGGGCTATCGATCGTCATACCACAATATCAGTTGCAGTGTCATCGCCAAAGAGGGCGAGGA
>NVSS01000133.1 GCA_002732805.1 Coxiella sp. (in: g-proteobacteria) | reverse complement strand
GCTGATTCCTTATACCGCTACCTTTATGACGCTTTCAGATTACATGCGTCCACCGATGCGCTTAGCGGCGCTCATGAAAATGCGTTCGATCTTTGTCTTTACGCATGACAGTATTGCATTAGGCGAAGATGGTCCGACGCATCAACCGGTCGAGCAGCTTGCGAGCTTGCGTGCGATTCCTAATATGATCGTCATTCGTCCGGCAGATTCAAATGAAACAGCGATAGCATGGGAAACGGCGATCGAAACCGTTGATCATCCCACCACGCTGGTGTTAAGTCGTCAAAATCTACCGACACTGGATCGCACTAAATACGCAGATGCCAGCAACCTTAAAAAAGGTGCTTATGTTCTGGCAGATGCTGATGGTGGTAAGCCAGATATTATCTTGATCGCATCAGGCTCTGAAGTAAGCTTGATTGTTGAGGCGCAACAGGAATTAGCAAAACAAAAAGTAAAAGCACGTATTGTTTCAATGCCTAGCTGGGAGTTATTTGAGATGCAATCGCAATCTTACAAGGATTCTGTGTTGCCACCGGATGTGCGCCCACGTTTGGGTGTAGAGGCCGGAGTGGCGCAAGGCTGGTGGCTTTATGTTGGTAGCGAAGGCGATATGATTAGCGTTGAAAAATTTGGTGCTTCAGCACCAGGCGGTACCGTAATGAAAAAATACGGTTTTACAGTTGAAAATGTATGTAAACATGCACTAGCACTGCTAGGTAAAAAGAAGTAGGAGAAATGACATGGCAAATCCATTAAATAAAGTTGAGAAGTTAGGTCAGGCGATTTGGTTGGATTACATCAAACGTGATCTCATCATGAGTGGTGATCTAAAAAAATTAATTGATGACGATAGCTTGCGTGGCATGACGTCCAACCCCGCTATTTTTGAAAAATCATTTGCTGAGAGCAGTGATTACGAAAAAGATATTAAGGCATTGGCGGCCAAGGGTAACGATCTTGACGCGATCTATACAGAGCTGTCGGAACGCGATGTGCGTGATGCGTCTGATGTTTTTCGTACGGTTTACGATAAAACAGACGGCAAAGATGGTTTTGTGAGTCTTGAGGTTAATCCGCATTTGGCACACGACACCGCGGGTACGCTCGCAGAAGCGCGTCGACTGTGGAAAGAGCTTGACCGTCCTAATGTATTGATTAAAGTGCCCGCTACCAAAGAAGGACTGCCGGTGATAAGGCAGCTTATTAGTGAGGGTGTTAATGTGAATGTCACGCTCCTATTTGGTGTGCCACGCTATAGGGAGGTTGCTGAAGCTTATATTTCAGGACTGGAAGCGCGTGCGGCCAAAGGTGAGCCGGTAGATCATATTGCCTCCGTGGCGAGTTTCTTTTTAAGTCGTATCGACGTTATGGTTGATCCTATGTTAGAGAAAGAAATGAACGGCGGTAAAAATGAGGCATTGGCCAAACAAATGCACGGTCAAGTCGCCATTGCGTCTGCCAAAGCCGCTTACCAAGCATTCGATGAGATGTTTAACGGTGACCGTTTTAAAAAGCTAGTCGACAAAGGCGCACGCGTACAACGTCTTTTATGGGCGAGTACCGGCACCAAAAATCCAGACTACAGTGATGTTAAGTACGTTGACTCATTGATTGGAGAAGAAACAGTGAATACGGTTCCGGTCGCTACCTTTGATGCCTATCGTGATCATGGTGACCCTAAAGTCCGATTGACGGAAGATCCTGATGGTGACGTTGACGGGTTTCATCGTTTAGCGGATGTCGGTGTTAATATCGATGATGTAACACAAAAACTGGAAGACGAAGGTGTGGATAAATTCAATAAGGCCTTTGATCAATTATTTGCTACCTTGAAAAAAACAGCAGGCGAATAACCTATTCGGTGCCAGGCACGTACCTGGCACCGAATATCTTAATGTTTTTTAATTACGTTTGAAGATACCTACAATGGCCATGACAATGGCAAGTGGTATCAGTATGGGGAACAGAAAGGGAAATAGTATGACCCCGACAATGACGCCGACCAGCGCAATGACGCCCATCAACAAGGCACCGACACCGGTGAGCAGAAAAAACAGCAGCATCACGATCGCCATGATAACCACGGCAGTGCTAACGATAGCGCCGCTGGCGGCGATGGCAACACCGGTGAGTGGTACGACTAAGTGCCAAATAACAACCGCAACAACCATCAATATGAGGGCGGTGGCGACCAGGGTGCGTATGCGATGCGGTTTTTCTGGCGAACCCGAATTATCGTTCATAATAATGTCCTTATTAGATAAAGCTCTATTATAGATCAATGTTGTATTCGGTGCCAGGCACAGAATTTGCTACACACTCTTTTTTTTGTTAGAAAGGGAGCGTGAAACTAATTCTTGAGGTGTATTATGTATAGGACTAAAAATGCGCAACCGAGTAGAAGCTTGCGGAATTTTATCTGGACTAGTAAAGCTGATGCTGTACTGAAGGCAGCAGTAAAGGGAAAGATTAATAAACAAGGTAGGCTGAATACAAGCATACTATGGGGTGATATTTTAATTATTATGAGACAGCAAGGTTGCTTGTTGCCAGATCATATGACGGGCAGATATCTTGGAGCACGGTGGCATAATCACCTGAACCCCTACTATGTTCATCGTCCCCTCAATGATTGTGAACGAGCGATTGTAGCTCGAGAAAAAAAGAAGCATAAGTGCCTCAATAAGGATAATAAGTTTCGATCGCTGAATATTCAAGGGATACTGAAGAAAGAGACCGGTAATTTGTTTCCACGCGAAACGTGTCGCAGAGCATATAATCAAGTAATGCCACAGATAGTGCCTAAGTCAGAGCCTCATAGTGTTACTACAAAGCCGCACAGTGTGGATGCGGTAGCGACTACTGTATTGCCTAGCCAGAGTATTTTTGCTCATGTTTCACGTCCGCCATCAACACTAAGTGATGTTAGCTGCAAAATTGCTACGCAACCAAGTAGTGATGCGCACAATGTAGAGGATCGTTATTTAGCGCCACCATCACCAACATTATCAGCAAAGGATTCGGCGTATTTAGAAAAAGTTAATAGCGGACTATTCTTAGTATGTTCTGCCGAGGACGTAGTGTCGGAAACTCACGTCCTTCAGCCACTTCGCGCTGACATTTTAGACTGGCGCTATGGAAGATGACACCACCTATGCAGGCTGAAGTCATTTAAGGTATGATGAGCCTCTTTAATCAGGTTGAGATGACGATATGCACAGTAAATTTATCGGCGGCATTCTATTAATCATTGGAACGTCCATTGGCGCGGGTATGCTGGCATTGCCACTGGTGACCTCCCAAGTGGGCGTATTTCATGCCTTTTTACTCTTTATCGGCGCCTGGTACCTGATGACGATGGCGGCTACGTTTATATTGAAAGTGAACTTAACGTTGCCGCACGGTACAAATATGATTTCGATGGCCAAGCATACGCTGGGCAAACCGGGCGAATTAGTAACGTGGGTGAGTTATTTATTATTGCTCTATTGTTTGCTCTCAGCCTACATTGCGGGAGGGGCTGATTTATTAACGAATTTGGTACAGATGTTTCATTTGGGTATCTACCATTGGTTAGCCGTTGTTATTTTTGTGCTTATTTTTGGTGCGATTGTTTTCAAAGGTATACGTGTTGTTGATATGGCCAACCGTGGTTTGATGACCGTCAAGCTAGGATCGTTTATTGTATTGGTCTTGTTATTGATGTCACACTTGCATTGGCATAACTTCCATATGGGCAGTTTTTCAAAGGTGCCTCCCGCCGTGCTTGTTGTCATTACCTCATTTGGCTATGCCGTTATTATTCCTAGCCTGCGTGATTACTTTGGTGAAGATGATCATATGATGATGAAAGCGGTATGGATTGGTAGTTTAGTACCCTTAGTCTGTTACACCTTGTGGATCATTGTCGTGTTAGGTGTGCTGCCACAATCAACGCATATCGCGGGATTATCCTCATTAGTGAATAAGCTGAGTCTCATCGCACACAGTGATTGGGTGACGGATTTCGTGCATTTATTTACCTATATTTGTATTACCACCTCGTTTTTAGGCGTGTCATTATCATTGACTGATTTTATCGCTGATGGCTTCAAGTTGGCGCGTGAGGGTAAATCGCTTTGGGTGATTATGGTAATGGCATTTGCACCACCGATGATCATGGTTTTGTTTTATCCTGCCGCCTTTATACACGGCTTAGCATTAGCCGGTGTATTTTGTATTATCCTCTTAATGCTCTTGCCTGCATTGATGGTATTAAAATTAAAAGCATCCAAGCCTGGTGTGGTGTGGTTTGAAATTCTAGCGGCCATTGGCTTACTAGTATTTGCGGTTACTCGGCTCTAGCAGTTTTTATTGTTTAACCATTACTAGAGGAATATATGTTAGTCATATTGGATCGAGATGGTGTTATAAACCACGAATCAACGGAATACGTAAAGGTGCCGGATGAATGGATACCGATCGAAGGTAGTCTGGAGGCGATTGCTGCACTCAAGAACGCTGGGCATCTGGTGGTGATAATGACAAACCAAGCAGGCATTGGTCGCGGTATTATTAAAAAAGAAGATTTAGACGCTATTCATGTCAAGTTCCAGGCATTGTTGAGTGACTTAGGTGTTTCAATCGATGGTATTTATTTTTGCCCGCATCATCCTGATGACAAATGTGATTGTCGCAAGCCAGAGCCGGGGATGTTAAAGCAAATCAAAAAAGATTTTCCTGCCGTATGGGATGATAAATTATTAATTGGCGACAGTGTGCGGGATATGCAAGCAGGCGCCGCGATGGGTTGTCCCTTTTGGTTAGTGCAAACAGGCTATGGAAAAGGATTTATTGATGCGGGTGAGATTCCCGAAGATGTTCCTGTCTTTCCTGATCTGGCGGCGGCGGTTTCTAACTTACTGGATTAGGCACTGCGGCTAACGCCGTCTCAGCTAGTGCCACGCAGCACTCATACCTCAAACGCAAAGCCGCAAAGGGGCTAAGACGCAAAGGATTTTTTATCACGTTTAATATTACTGAACTTTAATATTGTGAAATAATCCACTTGGAATATTTTATTTGAAGCGTGATAAAAAATCCTTTGCGTCTTAGCCCCTTTGCGGCTTTGCGTTTGAGGTATGAGTGCTGCGTGTCACTAGCTGGGACGGCGTTAGCCGCAGTGCCTAGGTGATATCAAAGGAATCAAACAGCTCCAGCTCACGTTTAGTTTGAGTCACGTTATCAACGCGTGCAGCCGGCGGTCCTTCATGTAGCCAATCACAAAAGGTTTTCAATGCTGAGGTGTCACCTGTCGCAACTAATTCAACACAGCCATCCGCATTGTTACGTACCCAGCCACCAATCGCTAATGAATCCGCTAATCGTTTTGTGCTATCACGAAAAAAAACATTTTGCACGTTACCGCTAATAATTGCGTGTATGGTTTTCAAAAAGGCGTCTCAACGATGCAAAATAGTGCGTTTAAACCATCTTATGGGGTGTGGCGAATAAGGGTGACGTACTTTGATAGAAATGATGTGCGGTTGTATGCAGTGTAACAGCATGATTCTCCTCCATGAAAATAAGGGCAGCAGCATCATTAGGGTAGGGTGCTGAATGGCGATGCCGCTGCCTATAAACTAGCGCAACCTAGGTTGCGAAAAAAGTAAATGTAATATAAATCGGTTTATCGTACGCTGATTTAGGTTACATTTAATTTCTTCTGAAGAACCAGAACCTTACCTTCAAAATACAACGAGGAGGATGATAGTGATGGCGATGTATCTAGGAATGTATTTTAATTTCAGGTCCTGGTATCAGATTAACGTCCCTCCATGGTGGTTAAATTCAGTTGTTAATTCGGTTTTAAAAGTCGACAGGGCCCTTGGCGGAGTATTTGCTATGGCCACTGGTAAGTTTTTTAGGTCTTTCGAGTGGTCGACGGTCCCTGTCGCTATTCGCAATAAAAGAAATAATGTTGGATGAGGTCCTTTTCATTCTTATTCAACTTCCTTTGTTTTGCTGCTTTGTATGTAGTCTCAAAGTCATGTACATAATACCCAGATGTGTTTACTTTGTGCAAATGTTTTTTTGTTTTTTTTTAATAAAAATGATTTATTCGTTTCTCTTAAGATTTCTTTAAGCTTTCACATGCGCTCTGAAACAAACATTATCTTAAGCAATTGTTTTTAGTCTATGTAAAATTTTTCAGTATCAGTGATGATGCTTTTTGAATCCATTACGAAGTTAAGAAACTTTGTTTTGAAATTGTTTTTACCGAAATGTTCAATAATTTCATTCATTGT
This sequence comes from Coxiella sp. (in: g-proteobacteria), assembly GCA_002732805.1. Taxonomy (GTDB): domain Bacteria; phylum Pseudomonadota; class Gammaproteobacteria; order Coxiellales; family Coxiellaceae. Next base: position 559 of record NVSS01000133.1, on the reverse strand, counting down.
AAGCCAGGATAAAAAACTTTTGTTAAGGTAAAGGTTATGGCTGCTCCATTGATAATCTTCTGGGGATTCAACGAGTTTAGCTCTTACAGGGTTGAGATGAATATACCGCATCAAGGTTAACAGGTAACCTTCTTTATCGAGAATAATGCCTTTATATCTACTTTCAAATAAATAACCGCTCCTACCATATTTTTTGTTGAAGTAGCGTGTGTAACGGGATGAAAAATGATGAATAAATTTTCCGAGAGGGATATCACCTGTTTGTGCAAGTAAATGGTAATGATTGGCCATTAGGCAAAAGGCATGTATTTTTGAATCATACTTATCAATGCTGTCGCCGATGTATCGATACATAATACGCCGATCTTGATGATCTTGAAAAATATTCTGTTTATTAATCCCTCGATTATATACATGATAAAAGGCATTGGGTACGTGTTGTCTTGGTTTCCGTGGCATATTGATTTTATATAGGAGATAGGGTGTTGTTGCAATACAGTATTTTCGGTGCCAGGTACAAATTTTCGGTGCCAGGTACGTGCCAGGTACCATTTGGATA
>NVSS01000132.1 GCA_002732805.1 Coxiella sp. (in: g-proteobacteria) | reverse complement strand
TAGCGTTACTTCACTAAAACGACTATAATGCACCAAATGTCGACTACCTTATTTATCTCTGATATCCACCTAGACGCCAGCGCGCCTGAAACAGCACAAGCGTTCAAGGATACTTTTTCCGGCCCAGGGCGGCAGGCGGATGCCGTGTACATTCTCGGTGACCTATTTGATGCATGGATTGGCGATGATGACCTCACACCCTTCAATCGTGACATTATTAAAACACTGCATGATTTTACGAGCACCACGCATATTCCTACTTACTTTATCCACGGCAACCGTGATTTTTTGATTGGCAAACGCTTTTCAAAAATGACGGGGGTCCAAATACTCCACGAATTAACCGTTATTGATTTGTATGGCACGCCCACGCTATTGCTCCACGGCGATACACTGTGCATCAACGATGTGGCCTATCAGAAATTCCGTAAGAAATCCCGCGGCCCATTATTTAAACTGCTTAATATCGTCACGCCTCTTTGGGTGCGGCGTAAAATTGCTAATAAATTACGCCAAAAAAGTAAAGAACATTTTAATTCATTAACTGATAAAACAATATCAGATGTGTGCCTTGAGGAAGTTGATCGCGTCATGCAGCACTATAACGTGACACAAATGATTCATGGCCATACTCACCGCCCGTGCATTCATGATAATGGGCGTATCGTTTTGGGCGCGTGGCACCATACTGCATCCATTCTCTACGCCCGTGATTCAGCCGCACCACAATTAACAACAACAAAGCTGACGCGTACTTAAATGCCCGTCATCATCAAGTAAATGCTCATCATTGAGCGCTACAAGCTCGATTTCATCAGGCCCTGCTATTTTAATATCAAAAACATCCTTCAATTGATACAGCGCAAAAATAACGGTTGATATTAATGAGGGCGCCGCTGTGAGTACCATAATAAGCACGCGTTGCCACAAATGATCAGGCTGCTCTTCCAATACAACACGGCACACTTCCTCTAATGAGGCTGAATTAGCCGGCACAACCGTTGGATGAAAAGCAATATTAACCGTCGTACGGTATATTTGTCGTTCATTTATAAACGCCCAAGCAACCACGTCGACTATAAAGAGCGTCAGAAAGACAGGGCGCTGCTTTAGAATCGTAAGCACCTCTGGAATGTAAGGAAGTATCGCGCCCGACATAAATACAGTGACAAAGTATTCAGCCACAATCACTAGAATCTGTAGGGGTAAAAAATCATCTGGGTTACCACCGTGCTCTTGAATAAAGCGGTAGAGATAGTCGTACATGGATGCCGACATAAACAGTCCTAACATCACCAACTGCCATTTGAAAACACGTCGCCATTGCGGATTAGCACAAAATGTTGCAACGCCACTGAGATAAACAGGCAAGTTGAAACATAATGACCCCAAACCCAATGCAACCGTCAAAATGGGCGCTAGACAACGTGCGGTGTATTCACTCACCGGAATATCAGCCTCTAACGCAAAGTCACTACCTTCATAATTACGTAATATAGCAACGCCATAGTGGGTCACTATACAGGCGACAAAGGCACTAAACCCTGCTTTGCCTTTTGGGGTCAATGCGTTCAATTGGTCCCGACTAATACATCGCTGAGATAACTTAGCCAAATCCGTGCCTTTCCAAATGGACGGTGCGCGCTCATATAAATAAAAGGGAACGAGGATCACCTGCAGCCCCAGAATCACCCACGGCACAACCGTTGTAAATGCTGGATCCAACGTAGCAGGCGCTGTTTCATCGAACGTAGCGATACTACACGCTTGCTCTTGAGATAATAACTTAGTCAAGCCTAACTCAACTATGCCGGTCGCCGCTAATGTTGTACCCGCAACACAAGCACGTGCCATACTAGTACACGTAATCGCAGATTTTACATCCCTCCACGAATATCGAAATAAAGTCATCTACATTACCCATATTATAATAATTCTCGTGTGTGAATCGGCGTTTGTCCTAAATGTCGCGCCATTACCATACGCATCAAGCGTTTTGCAAATTTAAGTTCGTCTTTGGTTTCTAAACATTCGTTATCGAGCGCTTGCAATACATAGCCCGGAAAAATAAAGCGGTCATCGCTCGGATCAGTGAGCGCAAATCCGCGCTCTGGCATATAGCGATAAAACGCATTTTGATCGATGACATCACCCGATACGACTTCATGCGCTAAGGGAATACCATATCCTAATTCTTTTAATAACTGTTTTTCAAAATAACGTAAATCCGCCTCAAATGAACCACTCGATTCTAGGCGATTCAGCACATCCTGATAGCGCTGATAAATAATCGGATAGGGATCTTCGTGTTTGAGTAACCGCATCAGTAATTCATTTAAGTAAAAGCCACATAACAAGGCCCTGCCATCTAACTCGTACCCCATACCGCTTAATTCGATGTTACCTAAACTCTTTAAATCACTCCGTCCCGACCAAGACACTAATAGCGGTAGAAATAATTGCAACTTCCCTTGGTAACGTGACCGCGGACCGCGTGCACTACGCGCAACAACGGCAATGCGCCCATAGCGTCTCGATAATAACTCAACGATCAAACTGCTATTACGATAGGCCCGGCTATGCAAAACAAATGCCGGCTCCAATGCAACACGCATGATGTTAGTCATTGTTATAGCCCAATTGATTAAGCGCGCGCTCATCATCGGACCAGTTATTTTTCACCTTCACCCATGTTTTCAAAAATACTTTTTTCTCAAAGTAGGTTTCCATGTCAACACGCGCACGTGAACTAATATTTTTCAGCATAGCACCACCCTTACCGATAACAATGGCCTTTTGCCCATCACGTTCCACCCAAATAACAGCGGCAATTTTAATGATTTTCGGGTCTTCTTCAAAGGCTTCGATCGTTACTGTTAAATCATAGGGCAACTCCTGACCGAGATGGCGCATCAATTTTTCGCGTACGATTTCAGACGCCACAAAACGATCACTGCGATCCGTAAATTGATCCGGGTCGTAGTAATGCACATCTTCATTAAGATCTTTAACGATTGTCAATTGCAGTTCTTCTACCTGATCACCCTTGATTGCCGATATGGGCACAATGGCATGGTAATCGAATTCAGTTTTACGTTTTTCGATGAACGGTAATAATTCAGCGCGTTGTTTAATTAAATCGATTTTATTGATCACTAATATAACCGGCACATTAGCCGCCTTTAGTTTTTTCAATACCCACTTATCTTCCTCATTCCAAACCGTTCCTGCCACCATAAATAAAATAACATCAACTTCGGTCAATGTATTCAGTGCCGCCCGGTTCATATAGCGATTGAGCGCTTTTTTCTCACCGAGATGTATCCCTGGCGTATCAACAAACACCAACTGAATATCATCCCAGGTTTTGATACCCATAATACGATGTCGTGTTGTTTGTGGTTTTTTTGATGTAATGCTTAGCTTTTTAGCTAAAAAACGATTTAATAACGTTGATTTGCCGACATTAGGGCGGCCGACAAGCGCCACGTATCCAAATTTCATAACGCATTTTCTCCCATTAAGATTGCCAAATAAGAGGCCGCTGCAATTTGCTCTCCTTTGCGTCGATTGCTGCTTTCACCTATTGTTTGATGCGGCAAACCCACCACGGTACACGTGACATGAAAGGTTTGCTCATGTGCCTTACCTGTTATTTCCGCCTCATACTGGGGCAATGGAAACTTATGTGCCTGTAGCCACTCCTGCAGAGAGGACTTCGGGTCTTTTTGTAATTTCGCATTGGTGAGCTCGTCAAAATGCTCTTGATCATAGAGGCTCAGCACAAATTGCTGTACCACCGCCACATCACTATCCAAATAAATGGCACCAATGATGGCTTCGACAGCATCCGCCAAAATCGAATCACGCTCTTGACCACCGCTTTTTAATTCACCTGCGCCTAATACTAAAAAAGGACCCAGCCCTAAACGGCGCGCAATGACGGTCAACATCTCGCCACTGACCAACCCTGAACGCACACGGCTTAATTCACCTTCATCCATATCAGGATAGCGTCGGTACAGCGCATTAGCAATCGTAAAACTTAAAATGGCGTCGCCTAAATACTCTAAGCGCTCATTATTGTCACGGCGTACACTGCGGTGTGTTAATGCTGTTTGCAATAAGTTAGGATCCGCAAAGGAATGTCCTAATACCGATTGCAATGCTGCACGATCCGTCATGAGGCTTTCGCATCTTTAGTCGTAACGGGCTGCTTAAACGGCGTCTTTTTTGGCGCTAAACTATTGCCAATGCGATTCCAACGTACTTTATGGTGTACCGGATCCCAGCTCATCCATACGCCAAAGGCTTTTCCTATAATATTACGCTCAGGAACGGCACCAAAATAACGGCTATCGGCGCTATTATCGCGGTTATCACCCATCATAAAATAATGACCTTTAGGCACGGTATAGCTGAAATCACCCTTCGAATCGGATTCCAGTTTAAACGTACCATCGGTGCTGTAAGGACGTCTGAAAATTTTATGCCAGGCACCACCTAACTTTTCTTCATAGAGATCGACCGGTTGCGTTTGACCCGGGCCATTGCCGTAGTCGTAATCATGACCGAGGTATTTTTGTGTTTGTACTTTACCATTGATGGTCAATACTTTATTGGTGTAGCTAATTTTATCACCGGGTTCACCAATCAAACGTTTCACATAAATTACTTTTGGATTGGGTGGGTAATGGAATAACACAATGTCACCACGCTTAGGCTCACCCGTTGAAATCATTTTGTAATTACCAATCGGGAATTTAATACCATACGCAAATTGATTCACCGCAATAAAATCACCGGGCATCACCGTTGGCTCTAAGGAACCGGTAGGGACCTTGTAAGGCTGGATCAAAAAAGAACGGATGACCCATACCAGCAATAATACGGGGAAAAAAGATCGGCAGTATTCAATTAGCGAGGGATCCTTAAGACCCGCCTTCTTACGCTTTCTACGTAGGAACAAGATATCAAAAAAGGCAATCACACCCGACGCCAATACCGCAATCGTCAGTCCAAATGCAAAGCCGATATAGATCATCATCAAAACAATACCAGCAACTAACGCCAATAAGAACAACATGCTAATGCCCATTTATTACTCCTTTTCTAATTTCAGTACAGCCAAAAACGCTTCTTGTGGGATGGATATTCTACCCACTTGTTTCATGCGCTTTTTACCTGCTTTTTGTTTTTCCAATAATTTACGCTTACGTGACACGTCACCACCATAGCATTTTGCTGTTACATTTTTGCGCAACGCCTTGACGGTTGTGCGCGAAATGATTTTACCACCAATGCACGCTTGAATCGCCACATCATACATCTGTCGTGGAATTAATTCTTTTAAGCGTTCCGTTAACTGACGCCCACGACTCATTGAAAGGTCGCGGTGTGCAATCATCGCTAATGCATCAACTTTTTCATCATTAATTAATATATCTAACTTCACCAGATCTGCTTGTTCAAAATTGGTAAAGCTGTAATCCAATGAGGCGAAACCACGACTGACTGATTTTAAACGATCAAAGAAATCAAGCACCACTTCACTCATGGGAATGTCATATACCAAGGATACTTGATTATGCATATATTGCAGTTTCTTTTGTACGCCGCGACGGTTTATACACAACGTGATCACATTGCCCACATACTCTGAGGGTACTAAAATACTCGCCTCAACGATAGGTTCACGTATTTCCTGAATAAAGTTCGGCTCCGGCAATTGACTGGGGTTATCGATTAGGATCGTCTCACCCTTTTTCGATAACAATTGATACACAACTGTGGGTGCCGATGTAATCAGGTCTAAATCATATTCGCGCTCTAAACGCTCCTGAACAATCTCCATGTGCAACATACCGAGAAAACCACAACGAAAACCAAAGCCCAATGCCGTTGACGATTCGGGCTCATAAAATAACGAGGCGTCATTGAGCTGTAATTTGGCCAGCGCCTCACGAAAGGCTTCGAAATCATCTGAGCTCACTGGAAATAAACCCGCATAAACTTGTGGCTTCACTTTTTTGAAGCCCGGTAGTGCAACATCAGAGCCGCGCTTAGCATGGGTAATGGTATCACCAACAGGCGCACCAAAAATATCCTTGATGGTTGCAACCACATAGCCTACTTCGCCCACGTTTAATTGGGTTAACGCTTCACGCTTGGGTGTGAAAATACCGACTTGATCGGCCGAATGCTCACGACCTGTCGTCATAATCTTAATTTTATCGCCTTTTTTTAACGTGCCTTGCATAATACGCACCAACGACACCACACCTAAATAGGTGTCAAACCACGAATCGATAATCAACGCTTGTAACGGCTTCGCCGCATCACCTTGCGGTGCCGGAATCTTTGCCACCAACTCTTCGAGCAACGCATCCACACCAACACCTGTTTTTGCGCTCACTTCAATCGCATCAATCGCATCAAGACCCACCACATCTTCAATTTCTTGTTTGGCGCGATCCGGGTCGGCCTGTGGTAAATCAATCTTGTTTAATACGGGAAGTACTTCAAGCCCCTGGTCAAGAGCTGTATAGCATGTGGCCACCGTCTGTGCTTCAACACCTTGTGCCGCATCAACAACCAGCAGTGCACCTTCGCAAGCAGCCAGTGATCGTGACACCTCATAGGCAAAATCCACGTGACCGGGTGTATCAATAAAGTTCAATTGGTACGTTTTACCGTCGTTTGCCTTGTAGTAGAGCGTCACACTCTGCGCTTTAATGGTAATCCCACGCTCACGCTCAATATCCATAGAATCAAGCACTTGCGACTTCATCTCGCGCTCGGATAAACCACCACAAATCTGAATAAAACGATCTGCGAGCGTTGATTTACCATGATCGATATGCGCAATAATTGAGAAATTACGT
>NVSS01000131.1 GCA_002732805.1 Coxiella sp. (in: g-proteobacteria) | reverse complement strand
TATGGTTGGCCATTGTAACTAACTTAGCTTGAAAGATATATGGTTACGTCAAAACTCGTCGCGAATCTGATGCTATAATAGGCTATTTTTATAGTCTGGCCAAGGGATAAATGTCATGAACTGTCTGAACTGCGCTACTAACCGTACATTACTGCTAAAGTCATTAACTAATTTAGGCTATCAGCAGTTTCGTTGTCAATAATGCAACAAACAATTCAATGAGCGCACGGGTACCGTTTACAATCTTCTAGAATATCCAACTGATGTTGTCATGCTAACAGTCTTCTATTATTACCGTTTCAAAAATAGCTTGGTAGATGTGGCTGAGCATTTGGAATTACGCGGCAGTCATCTCAGTCACGAAACTGTGCGCCTTAGGTCACAACGGATTAGCACAGACGTTGCATTAAAGATGCGATCACTTAGACGTGGCAACTGTCATCGCAAATGGAGCATGGATGTGACCTATCTCAAGGTGAAAGGTTATGATATGTACTTGTATCGCGCTATCGATTCAGCTTGGAATAACTTAAAAATCGGTAACAACTTTGAGACAGCCGTGATAAATCAGTCAATAGGATCAAGAATTTTGCAATATACCGAAGGCCGTCATCACTCATTACTTCATCTCTAGCAAAAGAGGATTGTGGCTGTTATACGCTTCCATTTGCATATATAGCCCCTTTTCACATTCTATTAAATCCCGCCAATGTATCATATAATGGCTCTATTGCAGGTATTTATATGTCGCTGTAGCGCATCTCGATTTAGACTTGAAAGCAAGGCAAAATCGCATTATTAATTAAAGATGAACTAGACACAAGGTTTCCTCCAAATACACTATTGGCTGTAGAACCAAATAGGAAACCAAAACATCGTGATTATGTTATTATTCAACAAGAGGAACATCATATATCAACACTAAAAAGATACATACTTGATGGCGAAATAGTGTATTTAAAGCCGATAGACACTGCCTTAAACACAGTTGAGTTCACCACGAATCATTGGTGTTGTCGCCCAGTCAATGCTTGATCTTGATTAAGGAGGAAATCATGCCGATATTAAATCATGTTAAGGAATTTAATAATAATGGTTTTGTTATTGTAAATGATGTTTTTACGAATAAAGAAGTATTGGAAATCATGGGAGCACTAAAATGTAATGATGTTGAAAATCATTTCAATAAAAACCCTGATGGGTTTGGCTTTCATCTATTAGAAATAACAACTATGCATGATATATTCTTAAAATATGCATGTCATCCAAAAATTATGGCGTTAATTACACCAATATTAGGAAATGATATACAACTTCAGCATTCAAAACTTTCTGTAAAAATGCCAGGGGAACGAAAAGGGGAAATACCATGGCATCAAGATTTTGCATTTTTGCCCCATACAAATACATCACTTTTAGCTGTGATGATTTGTTTGGTTGATTTCACCCAAGAAAACGGTTGCATGAAAATGGTTATGGGTAGTCATACAATGGGTATTCTCAATTATCGTGATAAAAATGGATTTGAATCTGCTTGCTCTGATTCTTGGGCATGGGAAGATAAATCTAAAATATCAGAGGTAACTCCAAGAAAAGGCGGTATATCTATTCACCATTGCATGACACTCCACTCTTCAAATGATAATATAACTGAAATTCCTCGTTATTCTTTAGCTTTTCAATATCGCGCTCGTAATGCTTACCAATTCTCGGATAAGGTTTGGAAAGATACAGGTCTTGTTGTTTCTGGCAATGCTAGTGGACCACTTGATATCAGGCTCGATGAAATGTCGATTCCTTTACTAAAAAATTCACGTTATCCGGGATTTCCATTTGGCAGCGCATTTAATCAAATTGGTACAGCAGTTAAAGATAATAAACTTGTCTCACCGTTCAGACCCAAACAATACGATGAGTAATGTTGGGTCTGGCGACATAAGAGGAGAAATCCGCCGTCTTTCTGAACGCTTGACTTAGGGGTTCCGCTAATAATCTTTATCGAAAGTATTTATAGATCGGGAAGATGGTATATTGCTCCCTATATGTCTGAAGAGCCACTTTCTCGACGTCACCATGGAAAGCGCCCACAATATATCGGCATTATTCATGAAGCAGGTGAATACCACCTAAAGTAGGCCTATTTTCATGCTTATTGGGAACCTACATGGCTTGGGGCTGGAGAGACCGGACCGAATAGTTAACCAAAATGCCAGGTAGTTTCAATAGATTGGCCAAAACCATTTCTCTTCCAGTTTGTTTCTCTTGGCTTAAATATTGATAGTGATTTAAGGGCTGCCTGACTTAAGGCCAAGGGTTCTTTATCAAATTTAGAGATTTTTGCATCATTATATGAAAACAATGGTTGCCCTTCTATTTTAAAAGATTTTATAAGTTGTTTTAATTCATCTAAAAATTTCAAATAACTGGTGGCTGAGGTGGTGTGGAAATTATAAAAAATCAAATCAAATGAAACTACTTGCCCAAAACCATTATGTAAAAATTCAACTGAAAAGGCACTCATAATTCCAAGCTTGGTTTGTACTGCAATATCTTTACATAATTTAGTTTCAATGATCTCGTGCAGGTCAGGCTTGCTTTGTCTGACAGCTCCGCCAAAATGTGAATATAAAGAGCTATTAAATTCTAATTCCCCATGAAATATTGAGTTTCCTATAGAAAGTCCATGAAATGGGTCATGAGAACTTCTTGATGTAAAGTCTATCTCCTGAAAAAGATGCAGAGGAGCGATCACAAAACAAGAGACTTTAATAGAATTTTTTGGGAGATTATCAAAATCACGCTGAGCATTTAATACAAACAATTTCTTGCGCGCGGCTTGACCTTTCCATAAAGCTTGAGCTTTAGTAAGGGCGGTTAAGTGACTGCCTTGCATCCAGTAACAATGTGTTGAAATGTCTCTAGCTTGATATTCAAACATGCTTCGTAAGGAGGATGGGCATTCTGAAAAGAGTTTTTTAAAGACCGCATCTGCTTGTTCAAACTCATTCTCAGTACTGTAGGCAAAGGCGGTTTGCCTAAGATGCGATAGGTAGTCTTCTGTGCTTGTTACGGGTTTTAGTTTCCCTATCAATGTCAATATATCTTGAAGTGTGGAGTCTGCTTCTTCTTTTTTATTGGCGCTATAATACGCTTTGGCTAGTCTTGTTTGATGTTTAATGTGGGCGGTATGAGCCAATAGTTTGCCTTCTAGAGTCTTTAGATTTTCTAAGCGATCAATTGCCTGATCGAGTTGTTCATTGTATAAATAGGCACTGGCCAGGTTGTATAATATTGAACAGTATGTTACATCATTTTTTCTATCATCTGGTAGACCACAATATTTTTTTTCGGCCAGTTCAAAACAGTAAATAGCTTCTCTTAGCTCCCCCACTTTATAATGAGCCAAAGCTTTTTGACCAGCTTCTTGATAGCTTATTGAGGCAATACCATCACCCTGTTGCTCTTTAAGCCAGTATAGAGAGTAATTCATTTCAACTATTGGGTTTGCTAGCTCAAAGGGTAGTGCCTTTTCAGCTAAATACTCAATACACATTATGAATGTAAGAATCTGTGATCGTAGAGGAAGGTTTGGCATGACATCTTCTTTGCGTACTGGCTGTCGTGTTAGAGGGCACTTGGTCGTCACAGTAGTATGAAGTGCTATTTGACGTGTATCAAAATTAGCTCTTGATGGTGAGGATGCTAGGCGGGCAGGCTCTTGCATGAGCTCTTCGCTTAAAGAGCATGTGAATTCTTTTGGGAGTTTATCTATGGGGTACCCAGCTGCTAATAATCTATTTTCTAACTTATTAGTAATGGTTGGCAATGTATAAAGGCCTTTATCATTGGTTAGACTTATTTTTGTCCCAGCAGAAATATCGCCCTTGACGCGTTCTATTTTTTGCAATTGGTAAACCTGATCAAGGCCTAATTTTGAGAGTTTTTGTTGAAAGAGTGTTTCATATAAATTTAGTTGAGATGAATCGAATGTTATATCAGAAAATGAAATGGCTATTATTGTTCGGGAGTCTTGACCATATTTAGTATATCTTCTGGAATGTGATCTTAATGTATTTTCTAATGTTCCTCCTATTATGTCACTGTCTAATTCAAGGTTTCTACCTTTCATCATAAAGCTATCATTTGGATGGTATGCTTTATAGGTTATTAAGAGCTCGCTCTCTGTGTTCTCTTTTTTCACGCATTTATTTGACTGGCAATTCATCGTTATGAATGGCACGTACATGCTAATGGCTTCTGCTCTGCTGGTAAAAGAAATCCAGCGTTCTTTTGCATCATTATCTAGGAAAATAGGGTCAAAATACTCTTTCTTTTTAAGCCGCCTAATTTCAACATGTCCTCTAATTTTATAATCCTCTTTATCAAAAGAGCTTGGACAGGACTGAATCGTCATTAGGTCAAAAGCATCATTGCAGCTCAGCTTTGTCATTGCATTTTTGATATGATCCTTTAACTTAAATGCATCAATTTCATTGAGGAACCCTTTTTTATCAATACGGAGCTCTAGTTGACGACCGTCTTCTGAAATAACAGCAACAGCATTATTAAGTGGATACATTGCATAATGCAGTTTTTCTGAAAATTCAGCGCTCGTTAATTTTGCCGATTCTTTTCTATGAAACAGCATATTTAATCTGAATTGTGAGGCGAGATGAGCTAAGTTACTAATGTTTGGTAGGTCATGAATAAGGCCATACTGTCTTCTAAAGTTAGTTAAGTTAATATCTTCATGGCTAGTTATCACAGATTGCATTCCTTGGAGGTATTGCTGTTGTCTTTCCTCCGCACCTGGCTTTCCCCCATTGTGAATTGCTATTTCAATGTTGGATGCTTGAATTACTATATGATAAAAGTCATTATTCTTATACTTAAAAAAACAAAACTCAGCGTTATACACTGCTTGCAGTTCGAGTGCTATCCTTGCTGCTGAGTGTTTATCTTTTGTATTTGTCGAAATAACTATTGCCATGACTTTCCTCGTTAAAAAATTAGTTACAGGGTTGCGTTAAAACTGGCCGCTAATCCGGTGCCATAATAATCTATTTTTATGGTCTAGCCAAGAATTAAATGCCGTGAACTGTCCGAACTGCGCCACTCACCCCAGCTTCCTTACCTTTGGGCCCCACACGCGCTCACACAACCAATTCACTCGGTAAATACTCATCATCGATTATCACTTTCAATCCCTTAAGACGAGCCAAATTAACTAAACCCAATCCCCCAAAGCACACAACCTCATCTGCGCAATTATCAAATACCCCTCCCTCTCTACACTCTTTACGGTGATCCTTTAATAATTGCTTTATCGCTGATTCGAAAGCCTCATCATTATCCTTACGTATTGCATATAGTGCATCAACGTATCCCTGATAAAACTTCACATCGGGATGCTTTACTTCTTTAGATGCAAGAGCCAACCATGTATCCAACTCTTCCTCTTGATCCAATATCGCCGCTTTTAGCGCATAACCAAACGCCCAATCAAATGGGTGGTCATTCTCTTTTTCTATCTTCTCTCGGCCACCCATTACCTTTGCAAAATCTTCAGATAATTTATAGTCACCTGAAGCCAATGCATCTAGTAAGTAATCAAAGGCATTCATTGTTACAAATGATTCATCAATTGACTCTCCTTGATTGTAGCGATCAAATAATGATTTTCTTAATTCTACTGCTCCACGTAAATTTTTTCGGAAAGCTGGAATATCATGCCGCAACTTATAATCACATAATGCTACAAACCGCTTAATACCCTTTTTACTGGTAGATAAACCCCCATCCTCATCATATTGTGGATCATCACCATATTCTGACTCAAAGAACTCCATGTCTTCTAACTGTTCTTTCTCTATCACTTCTAGCCGATTAATTAAGCCTGTCATTTGAATGAAGCTCCTCTAGGTTGCAAAACATATGAATCGTAGGTATTCCAACGGTTAATGCCTTTTGGATTAAGCATATTTAGCTTGACTCTCACAATTTTTTCAGGAATATATCTTCTTATAGTCCTTGCTGTTTCTCTTACTGTTGGGTCTTGAGATCCAACCATCTTTTCTAACGTGGCATAAATCCATGTTGTGCTTAACTGCCTTCCTTTCTTTGTGTCTCCTAACTTATAAGATCCTGTCGACGAAAATTTCGATTCGACAATCAAAATATCAAATGGTTTTCCATCAGCACTATATTTAATAAATACACCATCAATACCTTGATTCCTGGGTAATTTAGATGGAAGGCGTTGGTATCCCACCCTCAACAATGCCTCATCAGAGGTGTCTTCCCCCAAGTTGCCTTTATCTTTATTTGTTCGTACATTTGCTGCATTCTTACGACGCGCATGCAAAGTATTGGCGCTCTTTGTCCCTTCAGACCAAAACCCCACAGGTGGTGATGATCTACTTCCATCATTCGCTGCCCCATCATCCGATCCACTGGAGTTGCCACCATCTCCACGATCTCCACCAGATGCTGTATTTCTGGGCTCCTTACCTTTACGTCTACTTGCGCTCGTTTTACCTAAATTCCTTGTGCCAGCTTGTTTTTTCTTACCAGCTGTTCGTTCATCGTACATTAAGTCATATGGATTATCTAGCTCTTCTAATTCCTCGTCACTCTGGTCTTCGTAGGCCGTTCGTGCAGAAGCACTGGCTTGAGTGTGCTGCTGTGAACGAGAGCCACCAAAAAGGCCAAATGGAGAAGTGCCAGGATAGGAATCAGGATGAGCTGTAGGTAGGCCCTGGCTAACACGGCGCTTATTTAAAAATGTGCGCCGAGATGCCTCTCGCTCCCTCTCTACGTCCGTTGCTAAATTATTCTTATGCCATTGTACGCTTTCTTCCGCCTTTTCATAAGCACTTAATTTTT
>NVSS01000130.1 GCA_002732805.1 Coxiella sp. (in: g-proteobacteria) | reverse complement strand
TGGCGGGTACGGACCCTGGCAAAATGAGCAAATATACTTCAGTCTTCAATGACGCGTTTCTAGAGCATACGCCGGCGCTTATTCTGTGGAAGGATACCTTGGGTCGAACACGTCAAATTACGGAATACGGCGCCAAATTCATCGGTTATGCCTCACGCCATGAGGTCGAGGGAATTTGCGACAGTGACTACCGCTGTGATGCCGCAAAAGCCGCTGAGAAATGGCAACAGCAAGACCAAAAAATCCTACAAAGTCATATGCCCTTAACTATTATTGATATACATCACTACACCAATGAAAATAAGCTTGCCATATTACTCACACAAAAAGCGATTCTTAAAGACAGTAACAATCGTGTCTTCGGAATCAGCTGTATGTGTGCCGAAATAAAAGCGCATCTATGGCCACAAATAATCAAGCAACTGCTGAATGAAAACACCAAAGGCCATCATCAATCAATACAGTCTAAAAGCATTGAGCTCACAGACGGTTATTCAAAATACCACTTATCGATTCGTGAATCGGAATGCTTATTCTACCTACTGCGTGGCTACTCCAGCCGTGAAATCGCCATTAAACTGGAGTTGAGCTCAAAACGCACAATAGAAACCTATATCGATCGAATCAAAAATAAGTTGGGCGTACTCACGAAAAAAGAACTCATCAGCTTTGCCATTGATCATGGGCTTTTAAATATCATTCCAAAGTCTATCCTCATGATCTAAAAAAAGAATGTCCGTACAACATACGGACCCCGATAGCCGTAAAATTCGCGACCATTACTGTTCAGGAAATGACTGGAAATGATGATGGATAATTTAGAACAGATTGTTGCTGCGTATGAGCATAACTTGCTCAATGAGGATGAATACTCTGCTAAGTGCAAGCTTCTAGCCGCACTACAACACGCTCAACCAGGAGAAGCCTCACCTCTTCAGCAAGCGTCCGCCGCAGGTAAGGCTACGACAGTTAAAAAAGCTATTGGGCTATTAACTCAAGAAGAACGCGCTCTACTGCTTAACGTCTAACCTAACGACGTGAGCCACCTAAACGCAATAAGCTTAAGAATAGGTTGATGAAGTCTAGGTATAACGTTAAGGCACCACTGATTGCCAATGCAGACGATGCTGACTCATTACCTGCTGTTTGCGCGATATAGCGTCTCTTGATTTTTTGAGTATCCCAAGCAGTTAAACCTGAAAATATGATCACGCCCAGTGCTGACATCGTCAACTGCATGGTATTGCCGCGTAAGGCAGGAATAAAAAACGATAAGAGACTGACACCAATCAAACCAAATAAACCCATATAACAGAAAGTACCGATACCACTTAAATCACGCTTTGTCACACGTCCAAATACACTCAGCCCAAAGAAGGCAATCGCTGTTGAGACAAAGGCCATGGTGATGCTTTGGCTAGTATACACAAGCGCAACGACACTCAGCGTAACTCCTGATAGCAAGGCATAAAACACATAAAGGAACATGTTAAGCGTAGGGTTTTGTTTACGCTGTAAAAAAGCAAATGCAAATACGGAAACAAGCTGGGCAACGATCAAACCGGTATATAATCCGCTTGTCATAATCTCACGAAACAACAATGGGTGCGATGTGATGTAATAAGCACTCGCAGTAGAAATACCTAAACCTACCATCATCCAAAGATATACTTTGTTCATGAAGTTATTAATAGCGTCATTAGAAACTGTTCGCTGCTGCGATACTTGTGATAAAGGTGAGTTCATTATTAATAGCCCCAAGTTATTATTTTACATACTAATCATATATATGGTTGTTTTATGTAATTTCAAGGGTGGGAATGGTCAATCTATGCAAAAAAGAAGTCCAATATAATGTGTTATTATTCAATAGATTACTAAAAACAACAACTTCCACCCTTGAAATTGATCATAAATTTACCACATCTTGGTGTAATACACAACCATTATGTACGTTTAGTTATCTCAATCAATAGGTTAACTGCATATTCTGCAGCACTACATCGTATTTGATCGCGGTTACCCTCAAAACAAGACTGATGCGATTTAACGAGCCCCGCTTTAGACGAGAGGCCAAACCATACCGTACCAATAGGTTTTGCCTTGGTTCCGCCATCAGGGCCTGCTATTCCCGTAATGGAAACCGTGACATCCGCATGGCTATGCTCAAGTGCACCCTGCGCCATCGCAATGGCCACCTCCTCACTCACCGCACCGTGTTTATCTATCAATGCTAACGGCACACCCAGCATTTCATGTTTAGCCTCATTCGAATACGTGACAAAGCCTCGTTCAAAATAATCCGAACTACCCGGAATTGCCGTAAGAGCCACGGCCACCATACCACCAGTGCACGACTCTGCCGTCGCGACCTTAAGGTGTTTCGCAGCAAGTTGCGTACCTAATGTTTCACTCAGTTTTTCAAGCACATCTACCTCCAAATGGTTTTACACTTAAACGTCGTATCGGGTTTCTCCCAAAAGTGTCCTGAAAAAATGCGTTCGTTTGCATCCAGTTGGGTAATCTGATTGATTTCATCCTTCGTTAATACAACAGACTGCGACTCAAAGTTTTCGCGAATCCGTTTATCATTGGTTGATTTAGGGATAATGATGATGTCCCGCTGCCGTAACCATGCCAGTACAATTTGAGCTGTCGTTTTTTGATATTTTTCAGCGAGTTCAACTATTAGCTTATTTTTAATGACAAATGGTAGGCAACCGTCACTAATTAAGAAATCGGGACGCCCGGGTGAACCCAACGGTGAATAGGCGGTCAACCAAATATCATGTGACTGACAAAATTCATTTAACGCTACTTGCGCAAGATAAGGATGGCATTCAACTTGATTAACAGCTGGCTTAATACGGCAGCTATCGAGTATTTCCGTCAGTCTATTAATAGAAAAATTCGAAACGCCAATATTACGTACCAACCCGTCAGTGACCAGTTGTTCCATCGCCTCCCACGTTGCTTCAGCAGGTGCCTCTTTCTCTGACAGGTAATCGGCTTCTACTTCCGGATGTGCATAGCCGACACTTGGGTGAAATGACACCGGCCAATGAATCAAGTAAAGGTCTAAATAATCAAGTTGCAAACTATGTAATGTTTTTTTCAGTGCGGGTGCGACATCGTCTGCTAAATGACAACTGTTCCACAGTTTTGATGTTACCCAGAGCTGCTCACGTGGCACATTATGCTTTGTTAGTGCCTGTTGAATCGACTCGCCTACAAAATCTTCATTTGAATAGATCGGAGAACAATCAATATGTCGATAACCCACACCAATAGCCGTGCTGATCGCATCCTTCAAATCAGCTTCTTGTGATTGCCAAGTGCCCAACCCCACCGCAGGAATCTTATCTCCTGAGTTCAACAACTGTGTTTTCATAGGAACCCTCATTCTGGTTTATGACAAACTGCCTCAACATTATAACCATCTGGATCTAAAA
This sequence comes from Coxiella sp. (in: g-proteobacteria), assembly GCA_002732805.1. Classification (GTDB taxonomy): domain Bacteria; phylum Pseudomonadota; class Gammaproteobacteria; order Coxiellales; family Coxiellaceae. Next base: position 3,444 of record NVSS01000130.1, on the reverse strand, counting down.
CGAAAGCACCGTAATAGTTTGGATGATAGATCTCACGCACACCGGGCTTGCCATGATCTTTACCACCGGCAGCCATGGCGGCATCATAAAATGCGTCAACCTTGCTACGATCGTCTGTACGGAATGCGATGTGCATCATGTCAGTGGCAGGCTCACCTTGGTGAATCCAAAAGGTCGCCAACGGCCCTTGATCACTATCGATACCGAATCCTGCACAGCCCTGCACTTCCATTAATAATTTGTAACCAATCGCTTCAAATGCTTTGATGTAAAACTGTTTTGATGTTTCATAATCGCTGACGGTAATTCCAACATGGTCTAACATAGTACGCTCCCTTGCTAAATGTACTCACTATGTTATCACTCATTTTTAAAATTACAACCCCTAATTGTAATGACACACTATTTTTTATATATTAAGATCACTTTTTATTCTGTAATGACAGATCACATTAAGGACAACCACATGACAACGGCAACTGATGCCTCACTGCAAGCACACACGCCTATGATGCGCCAATATTTAACCATCAAAGCCGAGTATCCCGACTTGCTTGTTTTTTACCGCATGGGCGATTTTTATGAATTGTTTTTTAGTGATGCTGAACGTGCCTCACAATTGCTCAGCATTACCTTAACCAAACGCGGACAATCTAATGGCAAACCGATACCGATGGCCGGCGTGCCCTATCACGCTGCCGAAGGCTACCTTGCTAAACTGGTAAAGATGGGCGAGTCCATTGCCATCTGCGAACAAATTGGTGACCCGGCCACCAGCAAAGGTCCTGTTGATCGTGCCGTGACGCGAATTATTACACCGGGTACTGTAAGTGATGATGCCTTACTCGACGAAAAGCACGATAGCATCTTAGCCGTCGCACATTACGCCAGAAACCAATATGCCATTGCAACGCTCGATATCACGAATGGTGATTTTATTATTTACCAACACGCCACTCTGGATGAGTTCGTCGGCTGTTTGATGCGTATCAACCCGAGTGAAATTTTGATAAGCGAAGAAAGTGAGCTTGATACTACAATTCAATTTAATGTTACCCCTAAACGCCGTCCCCCATGGGAGTTTGAAGCAAAGTCGTCGCACACACAATTATGCGAGCAATTTGAAACGAAGGACCTTGATGGGTTTGGTGTTAACGACTACCCGCTTGGATTACAAGCCGCTGGCTGCTTATTGCAATATGTTAAATATACACAACGCAATGCACTGCCGCATATCAAAAGTATTCGCGCAGCGAAATCGTCTGATACGATACAACTGGATGCAGCAACACGTCGCAACCTTGAGCTCACAACCAATTTACAAGGCAGCGAAAAAAACACCTTAATCTCTGTACTCGACCAGACCAACACAACAATGGGCTCGCGCTTACTCAGACGCTGGTTACATCAGCCCTTAAGTAACCAACATCTTATTGGTCAACGCCAAGAAGCCTTAAAAGAACTGATCGCCAATGACTGCAGCCGCGACCTCAGCAAGCTGCTTAGTGCTATTGCGGATATGGAACGTATCTTAACACGCATTGCATTACGCTCAGCACGACCACGCGATTTGACGGCACTCAGACAAAGCCTCGAGCAGATACCCGCACTGCAAATGCTACTCGACCGCCAACACACCGATTTACTGACGCGCATTAAATTAGCGACTCAACAATTTGAGAGCACGACCCTGCTTCTTAAACAAGCTGTTTTCGAAAACCCTCCGGTCGTCATTCGTGAAGGTGGTGTGATCGCCGATGGTTATGACCCTGAGCTTGATGAATTGCGCGCGCTGAGCAATAACAATAACCAATTTCTAATTGATTTAGAATTGCGTGAACGTGAACGCACAAAAATCGCTACGCTAAAAGTGGGCTATAACCGCGTCCATGGCTATTACATCGAAATAAGCCGCGCCCAATCGGACAAAGCACCCACCGAATACATTCGTCGTCAAACCCTTAAAAATGCCGAACGTTACATCACCCCTGAGCTTAAAGTGTATGAAGATAAAGTACTGAGCAGTCGCGCGCGCGCATTGGCACGTGAAAAACACCTCTACGACGCATTACTGGATACGTTAAACCTTGAATTAAGCGGCTTACAATCCTGCGCCAAAGCAATTTCCACACTAGACGTCCTCAATAACCTCGCTGAACGCGCCCAAGCGCTCGATTATAATTGCCCGACGTTCGTTACTGATAATGGCATTCACATTGTTGATGGCCGCCATCCTGTCGTGGAACACGTGCTCAATGATCCGTTCGTTGCCAACGATACCAAACTCAATAAAAAATCACGCATGCAAATCATTACCGGCCCAAACATGGGCGGTAAATCAACGTACATGCGCCAAATTGCACTCATCACATTGATGGCACACATCGGTTGCTTTGTACCTGCTAAAGAAGCGACCTTCGGCCCTATTGATAAAATATTCACGCGCATTGGCGCTGCTGATGACCTGGCGTCTGGCCGCTCCACCTTTATGGTAGAAATGACTGAAACCGCTAACATATTGCATAATGCGACGAAACGCAGCTTGGTATTGCTCGATGAAATTGGCCGAGGCACAAGCACCTTTGATGGCCTATCACTCGCCTACGCCATTGCCGGCCACATCGCCGAAAAAATCGGCGCGTTTACCTTATTCGCCACCCATTACTTCGAGCTCACCACGTTACCGGAACACTACGCTAGCATTTGTAACGTGCACTTAAATGCCACCGAGTATGGTGATAAGATTGTATTTTTGCATAAAGTAAAACCGGGCCCTGCCAGCCAAAGCTACGGTATACAAGTGGCTAAACTTGCGGGAGTGCCACAAGCCGTCATTCAGGCGTCAAAAGAAAAGCTCTACGAACTTGAATCACAATCACATCAGTTAACACTCAGCTCACACGCCCCCGAACAAGCTCAATTGTTTACAGAACCCTCTGAGCATCCGGCGCTCACTAAATTAAACAACATTCAACCGGATAACTTAACCGCACGTCAGGCATTGGATTTGCTCTATGAATTGAAGACGCTTTAACTTTGAGTTATTGCTCTGAGGCATTGCGGCTAACGCCGTCTCGGTGAGCGTCATCCTTCGCTCATACCTCAAACGCAAAGGCGCTACGAACCGCAAAGATCGCAAAGGTTTTTCTGAAATTTACATTGTAAAATTTTCTATTATTAATTTTTTATTTTAGATTAAAATCAACAAACACATAATATTAAAGCCCAAGAAATTAAACTCAGAAAAACCGTTGCGATCTTTGCGGTTCGTAGCGCCTTTGCGTTTGAGGTATGAGCGAGGGGCAGCGCTCACCGAGACGGCGTTAGCCGCAGTGCCCCTACAGATACTATCTAGATTACGGCTTAAGCTGACGAATCTCTTTCGCCGATAAATCACGGTAACAACCTTGCTTAGGCATACTACCCAAGATAATCGGCCCATAA
>NVSS01000129.1 GCA_002732805.1 Coxiella sp. (in: g-proteobacteria) | reverse complement strand
ATAATCCACAGTCCTTTTTATTACTGGATATCGATCATTTTAAAAAAATCAATGACAACTTCGGTCATATTTTTGGTGATGTCATTTTAAAAGAATTTGCCGGGGTTGTCAGCCAATTATTACGTGATAGTGATCTATTGATTCGCTATGGCGGTGAAGAATTTTTAATTATATTAGTACATGCTGATAAACACATGGCCCATATGATCGCGGAGCGTATACGCGCAACAATTGAAAAAAACGCGTTCCCTAAATTAAAATCAGGTGCCATCACCTGTAGTATTGGCCTATCAAGCTGGACTAAAAATAAGGGTGAATTCGATGGCCCACGATTACTTAAAGCAGCAGATGATGCACTCTACCACGCAAAACGAAATGGTCGCAATCAAATAGCGGCAGACCCGTCTCAGGGAGATATGAAATGAATAATTTAACAGCCGCAGAGGAAGATGCGTTGCGTGAGATTTGTAACATTGGCGTGAGTCAGGGCGCACGACAACTCTCTATATTGTTAGGTGATGAGGTTATCATTACGGTCCCTAGTGTTGATATTATAGATGTGAAAAATGTTAATGAGGATCTTGGTATAAATGAACATACCAAGGTGGTTGCTGTGTCACAACATTTACACGGTAGTTTTGATGGTACGGTGAGCCTTATGTTTCATACACAAGAAGGGAAATCACTCGTCAAAAACTTAATAGGAAATGTACACGTCATATCCGGCGTCGATATACGCGACCTAGAACATGAAGCGCTCGTCGAAATTGGTAATATCATTATTTCATCTTGCATGAGCGCCATCGCAAATTTTTTAGGTGAGGAAATTTCATTTGGTGTACCCTTTTTTCGCGAAACAAGTTTACATCAATTACTGACAGCAACAGAGAATGACGAATTAACGAACAAACAGTTAGGGAGTGCGCTCATCATAAAAACAACGTTACAAGCGTCTAAAAGTGACGTAAGTGGTGCGCTTGTGATGGCATTCACAATGGCGTCAGCTGATCATCTCATCGTAAAAGTAGATGACCTGGTTAATAAATACCGAAGTGATCTCACTGAATAGACAACGTTAATAGCGCCTCTGCCGAGTAAATATATCCTATATATTCAGACAGTTACAATTAATATTTGCGGAAGTAATATTATGATTCCACTCAAAATGGTCTATACTATCTACATGGACATAAAAGAGGCCGGCAATGAAAATCCTGGTTGTTGATGACAGTAAAACGAGTTTATTCATAACTCTTTCCTATTTGGAGAAAATGGGCCATGCTGTCATATCAACAGAAGACCCCACCCAGGCCTGTCGTTTATTCCAAAATGAACACCCCGAATTGGTCATCCTTGATGTCGTCATGGAAAAAATGTCAGGCTACGAATGCGCGGTCGCATTACGCAGCCTAGAATCAGAAAAATACTGGGTACCCATTATATTTTTAAGCGGCAACGTGGATGATGCTGCCATCGCTCAAGGCATCCAAGCGGGTGGCGATGATTACCTTACCAAGCCTGTGAGTGAAATCACCTTAAAAGCAAAAATAATGGCGATGGAGCGTATTGCCAAAATGCAGAATGAGCTCCTTAAAGCAAAACAGAAGCTAACAATGTTATCAAACTCTGACACGCTAACCAGTATTGCTAACCGTCATTGTTTTGACCGGATGGTTCATTCAACCATTGCGATTTGCAAACGTAATGAATTAAACATGGCCTTGTTATTTATTGACCTCGATAATTTCAAAATAGTCAATGATACGCTGGGGCATCACATTGGTGATCTCTTACTTGTACAAGTGACTCAACGTATGCAGGCCACGATGCGTGAAGGTGATTTTATCGCACGTCTCGGCGGCGATGAATTTGCTATTATTGCAGCCAATACAGATACTAAATATGCACCTGGAAATATTGCGGAACGTTTAATAATTCTATTACAACAACCTTTTTCTATTGAGGGCCATGAGGTCAATGTATCCGCAAGTATTGGTATTGCTTACTACCCTGAGGCTAGTTTTAACCCCATCACCCTGGTCAAAAATGCCGATATTGCCATGTATCGCGCCAAGGAATCGGGGCGCAATAATTTCCAATACTTTACACCCGCACTAAATAATGAATTTGTAAATCGCGCTAAAAAGGAACGTGCATTGCGCAGAGCCTTAAAAGAGGATGAATTTTTTATTCAATACCAACCAAAAATGGATCTTAAAACAATGGCAGTTTCCGGGTTTGAAGCACTGATTCGCTGGGATCCACCCGACCTTAGCATTACACCACCGGACTCATTTATTCCACTGGCCGAAGAAACAGGGCTGATTAAGCCGATTGGTTACTGGGTCATAGAGACCGCCTGCCAGCAAATTGCGAAATGGATAGAAATGGGTTACGCCGATGTGAATGTCGCGATTAACTTATCTCCCGTACAACTTCAAGATGAACAATTAGCCGATAACATTGAAGCATCCTTAGCAAAATATAACGTACCTGCATCGAATATTGAATTAGAAATTACGGAAACCGCTATTCTCATTAATACCGATCACATCACCAACATGCTCAATAAATTACACAACATGGGGATCACGATTTCGATTGATGATTTTGGAACGGGCTACTCATCACTCGCACATATTAAAAAACTACCCATAGACACAATCAAAATTGACCGTGACTTTGTAATGGATATTATTGAAGATGACGATGATGCCGCTATTGTAAAATCCATTATCGCATTATCACACAGCCTGGGATTGAATGTGGTTGCCGAAGGTATTGAAACAAAACAACAGCTCCAATTTTTATTAGAGCACGGCTGCCAACAGGGGCAAGGATTTTACATGCACAAACCGTTGGGTGTCGATGAGGTCACATCCCTACTTAAAAAGGAGGCAAAACAATGAGCCTTATTGAACAACGCAGTGCGTTCCGCATTAATGATAGCATCTGCTTTATGGTCAAAAAGACCAGCGAGAGCGACGGTTACACAGCGGTTACCTTAATTGATTCGAGTTGTGAGCACAGTCCCGAAGCAGATAAAATATTCCCTAATCTGCCGGCGACTATTGAGCTTACCGTAGTGAACATTAGTGCATCGGGAATGGCATTCAATTCAGAAGAGGCATTTGCTAACGATACCACGGTTTTGTTAACAATACGCTTAACTAAAAACGCGCCAATTCTCAGAGTCATTGGGAATGTTGTGCATACCAGTGAAGTTGGCACAGCCCACTTTATACGCGTACATTTTAACCATATAAATGAAGCGACTAAAGCAGCGCTTGAAGAATTCACTGCCAACGCCTTATTGAAAAAATGATCTCATTATAGTGACGTATTTGATAGTGGCAAAGGCACGACATCACCGCTGATATAGTCCACGTCATGCGTCATTGCAAACTCAACCCCTGCTCGTGTTTTAATATCAGAAATAAGTACTTTCATACCCAAGGAATGTGAAAATGCAACCAGTGCCGTCACATAGTTAGGCTGAAACGCCGCAATAATGCTCAAATTAAAGCCAATATAATCAGGAATAAATTCATGGTAACGTGATAAATCAAGCTCCTGTTTGTCATTGCAAATAAGGCAAATTTTTATGCCTAGCTCACGGTATTTAATTAAAACAGCCTGCGTCGCTGAATCCAATTCAACACTTGCTAAACTGAGAATAGCGATTTTCTTGAAATTTTCATCTTTGGCAAATAAACTCTTAAGCAGTTTATGACAGGAACGGTTAAAAAGCATTGCTCGGTTGATTTCAATAAATAATTGTCGATGCAGGTTCGCGCCCACTGCTTGTTTTGCATCCCCAGAATACATTCTGTAGATTTTATTAAAATAGTGCACTCCAAATTCGGTCTGTAATTTAGAGTCATTGAGATCAGAAAAAAATAAATCAGAAATCGAAAAGTGGTATTGTTCATAGGGTGCTTTTATAACACTTACCTGAACAGCAGTCACTTGAGAAGAACCCACCTTATATATGGGCGTATAATTCAATGACAATTGTTTTTTTCGCATCATCTTGGCTAATGACTGCATTGCCTTTTCTTTATAATTAAACTCTTCATTAATTGTTTCACTGTGGTATTCAATCTGCCCCGTACCTTTATCTTTTGCACGGTACAAAGCCAAATCAGCATGGTGCAATAAGTCTGAACCCGATTGGCCCGCGATAGGATAACCCGCAATACCAATACTCGCACCCACCTTAACATCCGCAAATTTAGGTAGTGAAATAGCTTGTATCTCATTAATTATTTTACGCGCTATACGCCCACCATCTGTGTATTGCTTGATACAAGGTAAAATAATGACGAATTCATCGCCGCCCAAACGCGCCACTAAATCTTCTTCACGTGTTACTTGTTTCAGCACCTCCGCCACACGCATTAAAATAGCATCACCCATGGCATGACCGTGTTGGTCATTCACCGCTTTAAACCCATCCAAATCAAGGAACAGTATCGCAATTTTTTGTTTACGTCGCTTCGACTGGGCAATTAAACGTTTTAATGCTGTCTCAAGGTAATAGCGGTTCGGCAACCCGGTGAGTGCATCACGATTGGCTAATTCCACCAAATGATTATTATGCTGACGCAATTTATCAAACAAAAGGTTAATTTCATCCGTATTGAATTCGCTGAGTAATTCGCCAATATTCTCCGTCCGAAGGAACTGGCTAATATTATCAAATTGAAAATCGTCCATATCACTGCCCTGCTATTGTAACTTTCTATATATTATACGGAATACAGATAAAATAAACTATTAGACTGTCTCGAAAATAGCCATTAATTTATCAAGCGGCATTGGATGGTGAAAATAGAAGCCTTGAATAAGGTCGCAATTATAATTTCTTACTAAATCAAGCTGTTGCTGAGTCTCGACACCTTCTGCAATCACTTTAAGGTTGAGTGCTTGCCCTAATGAAATAATACCCTTCAATAAAATATCCTCCCCCTCCGCCTTAGCATTTCGTATAAAGGATTGATCTATCTTTAAATAATCGATGGGTAGCTGCTTGAGGTAACTCAGCGAGGAATAACCCTTACCAAAATCATCCATAGCGATATTAATGCCTGACGCCGATAACTCACGCAAAACAGAAACGGCAATGTCAAAATCCTCAATAAGCGATGATTCAGTGACTTCAATCAACAGCTGCGAAGGCGCAATCGCGTACCGCGACAAATTGGCGTGTATCGTATGCTGCAAATCGCCCTTAGAAAATTGCAAGGAGGATAGGTTAATAGACAGCATACAATCATCCGCAACTTGATCCCCTTGGAGTAATGCAGAAAATTCACGGCATGACATCTCAATAATATGATCACCCAATGCAGGCATAAAACCAATATTTTCAGCCAATGGAATAAATTCGGAGGGTTCGATCAATCCCAGTTTAGGATGTTTCCACCGTAACAGTGCTTCGACCCCAACAATGGATTCCTCTTTTAAGGAAACAATGGGTTGATATTCCATATAGAATTCGTTGTATTCGATTCCACAACGAATATAGCGCTCTAGCTGATCCCGCCTATCTAAACGTTGTTGTAGTGCGTCAGAATAATGTTGGTAACTTTTTCGACCCAATGCTTTTGCCTGATACATCGCCATATCAGCATGCATTAACAGCGCACCTGGTGTACTACCCGCAGATGGGTAAATGGCAATACCAATGCTCGGCGTACACACCACATCGCGATTAGGAAAAATAACACGCTCCGAGATGAGCGTCACAAGCGCTTGTGCAATCTTATTGATCTCTTCGGCACCCGGACTATCCTGAATAAGGATTGTAAATTCATCGCCGCCAATGCGCGCAATAAAATACCCTTCTTGAGAAAATGTCGTCAGTCGCTTAGCCATTTCTTTTAATAAATCATCACCGTGATGGTGCCCCAACGCATCATTTACTTTTTTAAAATCATCCAGGTCAATATACAGCAAGGCAAACTGTTTATTCACTGCCCGCGCCTCTTCGATCGTCGCAGTTAACGTTTTAATAAAGGCCGCACGATTAGGCAGTCCTGTTAACATATCATGATGCGCAATATGGTCTAATTGCAGTTCCGCCTCTTTGAGTGCTGTAATATCCGTATGTGTGCCCACCATACGGCGGAATTCTCCATCGTCATCTTGAATTGCCTGACCACGGCACATTACCCAGCGTGTCGAGCCATCTTTGTGATGATAGCGCACAGATACATTATACGGGTCGCCATTTTCAATATGCGCATTGAACGCTTCTAGCGCCTTCGCAAAATCTTCTTTAAAAATAATTTTCTGCCAACCGTCCACATGGTTGGGTAACTCATGATCCTCATAACCAAATAATTTTTTAAGACTTGGGCTGAGAAACTCTTCATTAGTTTCTAAATTCCAATCCCACCAACCATCCGTCACTGAATTTAAAATAGTGCGGTAACGCAACTCACGCACCGCATGTGATTGTCGTGCCGTATCTAACGCCTTTTGGTCGGATATATCACGCCAACAAGAAACACTACAAACAATATCTCCCTTGTCATCATGAATGCTATTTACTTTTAAAATCACTGGAATTTTATCGCCATTAGTCTTACGTAATGCCAATTCCAAATTGTCCACCTGCCCTTCTTGCTGAAATTGTTTGAATGCAATCAGTACCTGCTCATGACAATCTGGGTGGTATACGGTTAACAGGTCATTATTAATCAACGCCTCTTTTGATTCATAACCCAGCGCACTCACAACCGTATCATTACAATAGCGTATTTGTCGCGTTTCGGGATCGATCGAGGCATACATATCAGGCGAGTTTTCGTAGAAATCTCGGTAAAGCGAGTTCAGTTGGTCTATTCTTCCGTGTGGCATAACGACCTCCTAAGAACAAGATTCGGTGCCAGGTACGTACCTGGCACCGAATGCGTACC
>NVSS01000128.1 GCA_002732805.1 Coxiella sp. (in: g-proteobacteria) | reverse complement strand
ATCATCCTTTGCTACCGCACATAACGTACTATTAACCGTTATCGGTAACACCATTTCGTCGCCACAACGCTGACAAATCGCATTTAAACAAGCTGTTATGGAGCAATTTATAACGTTACGTTTATCGTTGTCTAACGAAAACTGTAGTGCCCAATTGATTGAATCCGTTGGACCATTCACAATTTCAACTAAACGTAACAATTGGTTGCTACCAAACGTGCCCTCTAATGTCTTCCCTTTCTGAAAATATTCTTCAAGATCAATGGCTTGAGTTATATCCATGGCAATGCCCTTGTTTATCAAAAAGAGTGCGCCATAGTAGCGAGAATGACCAGCGCTGTCAATCTAGTAATTGAACTTTTATTGCACTTAAATAGCTGCTAGACTATTGAATATATGTTAGAAATTGCTCTAACGCCATGGAAGCCCGAGAATATCAAATGGATGGAATGCTCTTTTACGCCCTATCGTCCTGTCTAATTACATTAATTTGTATTTTCCTGCTTGCGGGGCTCTACAAGCTTTTTATCCAGATTAAAGGGCAACGCCAGTACCTCCGCCTGCGTAAACGCCGCCTGAAGCTCGAACTAGAGACGGCTCGCTTAAAATACAAATACGTCCAAAGTGAAGAGGCTTATAGCTGGAATGGTTACCGTAAATTTCTCGTTGAAAAGAAAGTACCCGAAGCTAACGGTGTGTTTTCATTCTACCTCATCCCTCATGATGAACGCCCTTTCCCCATGGCAAAACCCGGGCAGTACCTGACCTTTAAACTTGATATTCCAAGTGAAGATAAAGATGTCATTCGTTGTTACAGCCTCTCAGACAGCACATTGGATAAACCGTACTACCGCGTCAGCATTAAAAAAGTACCGCCACCAAGAGATCAAGCCGACTTACCTTCCGGGCTTTCTTCAAGTTACTTCCACGATACCGTTAATCCAGGTGACTTGTTGGACGTTAAAATACCGTCAGGACATTTTTTCTTGGACAGTGAGAAAGTAGACTCCGTCGTGCTTATTGCAGGCGGTATCGGATTAACACCTGTGTTAAGCATGTTGAATTATTTATGTGACACCCAAACCGATAAAGAAATATGGCTTTATTATGGTGTCATCTGTGGAAATGACTTCATGATGAAAGACCACTTTGATTCGATAAGCGATCGCTTTCCTAATGTCAAAATTGTACGCGTTTTTTCAAATCCGATCGATAGCGACCAGCAAGGCGTCGACTATGATCACGAAGGCCATGTGTCGGTCGAGCTCTTTAAAAAATTACTACCGTCTAATAACTATGACTTTTTCATTTGTGGCCCACCGCCAATGATGAATGCACTTACCGCTGACCTTGAAGCCTGGGGCGTACCTGAGCGCTATATCCACTACGAAACCTTTGGACCTGCCTCAGTAAAACAAGTAGAAAAAGGCTTACATGCAGGGGATGAAAAAACTGAAGCCAAAACGGTTAAGGTCACTTTCAAAAAACACAATAAAACCGTCGAGTGGTCAACGGGCACAAGCTTGCTGGATCTCGCCGAAGAACATAACATTGCGCTGGACTTTGGCTGTAAAGCCGGTAGCTGCGGCACGTGTAGCATTGCACTGCATTCGGGTGACGTTGATTACCCCATTACCCCTGATTTTGATATTGAACGCGGTTCATGCTTGGCGTGCATCGCTCAACCGAAAGACGACATCGTTGTCGATGCTTAATAAAAGGAAGTGATCATGACTCATAAAATTGTACGCACCCTATCAATAGCCAGCGTATTAGCCGTCCTGTGTGGCGCGCAAGCCGCCCCCCTTGATCCCAGCAACGTAATGGGCGCAAAGACGTGCGCTGCCTGCCACAAATCTGAAACGGCCACATGGAAAAAGACAAAACACTACGCCAACTTCAAAAAATTATCTAAAAACCCGCAAGCCAAAAAAATTGCAAAAGCCATGGGTGTCAAGCGCATTCGCTCGCCAAAAGCCGATTGTGCTGTGTGTCACTATACCGTTCAACGGAAAGGCAAAAAAGAAAAAGTTATTTCAGGCACCAGCTGTGAATCGTGTCATGGTGCTGCGAAAAATTGGATAAAGATACACAGTAAAAAAGGCGGGCTTACAAAAGCAAAAGGCATGATTGATGGCAAGATGGCCATTAGCGGGTGTACACGCTGTCATAATGGTGACAATGCACCTGATAGAGCAGCACTTTTGAAGGCGGGACATCCTAAATTTGGTGATTTTAAGTGGCCTGAACGCGTCAAACAAATCCAACACTTTAGAACAGGCGCACCTCAGAAGCTATCACCTGAGGATGTAAAAACGATTGATGCATTCATGAAAAAGAGCTAACGATGGATGATTATACATTTACAAGTAAACCCCAACGTTGGCACAGCTCCTACAGTGGCGACGCCCATGGATTGAGCAATGCTGACGTTGATCGGGCGTTAATAACGCCGTTACTAGCAAACATAGATCCTTCTTTATTTAGTGAACGATTGCCGTTGCGTGACATTATCAAACATGATGCACGCCTCGTTTCCTTTCAGAATCATGACATCCTCTGCCGTAGTGGCGATTACGATAACCCGGTCTTTATCATTTTAAAAGGCGCTCTGGGTGTGCTCAGCCCCGAAGAAGACAAGCGTCAATCCAAACGTAGCCACAAGCAACAACACACCTTAAATTGGATGCAAAAATTTGCACAAATTTGGACAAAATATCGCTATCCGGAAGTGCGGTCTCTCAACGAACGTCATGCATCAATCAATGACATTAAGCGTGACAAGGTAGATCCTATTAAATTAGATGCTAACAAAGCACCGCTGATCATTCCAACCGGCGATATTGCCGGCGAAATAGCAACACTGGCACGCAAACCGCGTACCGCCACCTTATATGCCGTTGGTGAGGTTGAGGTGTTACAACTACGCTGGCAGGGACTACGTGACCTCATGCAACGTGACAAAGCCTTGCATGATTATGTGATGACGCGTTACCGGAGTCGTGGTCTTATTACCGAGCTCTCTCAATTACCGCTGTTCAAAAACCTTAGCCCTGAGACGTTACAAAAAATTATTGATGAGACTCAATTTAAACAATTTGGTAGTTTTGACTGGCAAACGAATTATAAAGCACTACTGGATAAAAAGCCGGAAGAACGCGTCTTATCTGAGCCTGTCATCATTAATGAAGGTGACTACCTTGACGGGTTGATGATCGTAAGCGCTGGGTTTTGCCGCCTCACCAAACAAATGAACGGCCTAGAAAAAACGATTGATTATCTTGATAAAAACAGCCTTATTGGCTGGAATGAGCTGATTGCAGCAAACGGCAAGACATCGACATTGATTGCGCAAGAAACAGTGCGCGCTATTGGCTATGTTGATTTGCTGGTGATCCCAACTCACATCGTTGAGCAATACCTACTGCCAACGCTCTCCCCTAAGAAAAAAGCCAAACAAAAAAAGCAGGCGTGTACAAATGATACCGGGCTACTCGAATTTTTAGTGGATAATCGTGTCATTAATGGTACGAAAACGATGGTCATCGACCTTGAGCGCTGCGTCCAATGCGATGAGTGTGTCAAAGCTTGTGAATCCACTCATAATGGCAACCCACGCTTTATTCGTCGCCCTCAGGTGCAATATGACCGCTTTATGATTGCCAATGCGTGCATGCATTGCACCGACCCCGTCTGTCTCATTGGCTGCCCAACGGGAGCGATTGAACGTGACAAATTAGGCGGCGAAGTCAAAATAGACCCAGAGCTCTGTATTGGCTGCGGCACCTGCGCCAACAACTGCCCCTATGACAACATCCTGATGGTTGATATTCGCGATAAGAATGGTGATGTACTATTAGATACCGAAACACATCAGCCGATTCAACAAGCAACCAAATGTGATTTGTGCTCAGCACAAAAAAATGGGCCTGCGTGTGAACGTGCCTGCGCACACGATGCCTTAAAACGTGTCAATTTTATAAATTTAGATGAATTTAACAAGTGGGTGTCACACAAATGACGAGACAGCAATGGAGGATCATTAAGCTTTTTTTTCTCACCGCTTTTATCATCGCGTATGTTTACACTGCCCAGCGCTATCAAATTGCCTTAATTTCCTATATCACCGGCTGGTCCTTAGGTACCCTGGTCCTCCTACTGATGTTACTCACGGTTATTCGTAAGCTACCCTTCTTCAGTATCTGCAATGCCCGATTTTGGTCACAATGCCATATCTATATTGGGCTATTCGCAGTTGCTATTTTTCTTTACCATGTCGATAATGGCTGGCCTAAAGGTATCTTCAACAACGTGCTCTTGATAAGCTTCCTTATTTCAACCCTAAGTGGATTATTTGGCATTTTCGTTTATCGCCGCGTTCCTAAAAAATTACTGCGCCAAGGCCCCTATATCCCGTCACAAGACATGTTGTTTGAATACAACCGCATCAAACTAGAAGCAGAGCATGCCTTAAAAGAAGCATCACTTGAGTCAGACTGTCAACCCATACAGAAATTTTACCTCAAGCATCTATTCAATTTTTTCAATGCGCCTTCCAATACCTTCCGCTATATCTTTGGACTACCGAATAATAAAGAACATTTTTTACAGCGCGAACTCACCAGCATGCTGCGCTATGCCAATGAGAGCGAACAACACTGTTTGACGCGACTTATCACGCTGATGAACGACAAAAATTCATTGGATTATATCTACGCACAAAAATTACTATTAAAGCGGTGGCTGGTCGTACATATACCGCTTGCCTACGTCGTGTGCTTATTAATTGTAATTCATATTATTTTAGTCAGTGCGTTTGCGCTAACTACTTAAATTGGAAATAATGAACGCCTATGAAAAACGACAAGCCAAGCTATAACCGAATCACCCAAAAATGGCGATGTGGACGGTCAGCATCAGGTTCTACCTGTCCGCTTGGGCCTGATAAACGAGGGCATTGTCGTGGTAGCTTTGAGTGTCAACCAAACAATACCGGTGAACGTTGGGTGTGTACACGTTCTAAAAAACGCGGCGGCCCCTGCAAAAAAGGACCTGATGAAAATGGCGCCTGTTGCCATGCAATCACTGTTTGCCAACCCATTCTCAATAAACGTATTGCACTCTTTCGTTGGACGCTATGGATCCTTCTTATCTTAATTTTGATCGGTGCCATCCTCTTAGGCACGCATCGTTATGGACGCGTGTATAGCCCTGGCCCACTCTCAAAAGCACATGCCAATTTAACGTGTAGTGATTGCCACCGTAATTATAAGCGTCCACTCAGCTGGGCCAAACACGTCTTCGTTTCATCAGATAATCATCAGATCACCTGCACACGTTGTCATGGCTTTAAAAATAACGCCCATCATCCACATACCTTATCACCAACAATGCTATCCACACTGTCACAATCTCAACGTGCTCAACCGCATTCATCTGCGACGAGCTGCTTACAATGCCATCAAGAGCATCAAGGACGACAGCACACACTCGTTGATGCACCGGCTGCTTCTTGTCAAGCATGCCACCGTAATGTAGGCGCCAAGTTTGCCACTGAGCACCCCGCCTTCCATGACTTTCCAAAAGAAAACTACCATCGTATTATCAAATTTAATCACCGCACCCATTTTTCCAATTACTTTAAAGAGAAAAAATTTGCGGCAATAGCACCGACCTCTTGTAGCAGCTGCCATCAATTTAACAATAAGTTGGGCATTGCTCATTTTGCTGGGTTTAAAGCGAGCTGCCAAGCCTGCCACAACGACAAAATCATGAGTGTTGGTATGGAAGGTGAGAAAGGCATCCCGGTACTCAATGTCTTTGCGCTTGACGTTGATACCTTGAAAAAACACCACATTAATATTGGCAGCTGGCCTGAATCCGCAGATGAAGACATGCCGCCCCTTGAACGCCTCTTCTTATCATCCACACCCAAGCTTAAAAAGGCATTTGCCACCTTAGGCGATATAGAACTGAGCGATTTATCGGATGCCACACCTAAGCAATTAGAGGCTGCTAAAAAAATTATCTGGTCCTATAAAGAATTCCTCTACAATATTCAACACGAAGGCCATGACGCCATTTTGAAAGTTATTAAACGTATGTCAAACCAAACCTGGCATAAACACCCCTTTGCATTGCCGTCTGAAGATACCATTCATTTCATGGTCCGTGCCTGGTTTCCACAATTAGACAGTGAAATTAAAGCATACCGTGCTGGCAATCCTGCTGTAACGCTACTCAATCCTGATGACAGTGCGGTCATTGAAAAACGCAGCGCCTTTACCAAACACGGTGAAGCATGGACGTCCCAAGGCGGTTGGTACTGGTCAGGCTATCAACTCTACTATGCACCACGCATGCATGCCGATCCATTTATGCTAACCTGGCTGAATTATTCGTTTGAGCATCGCCATAACCTAGCGGCAAAACATGTATTTGAAGAACTCTCGAGTGATTCAACGCCAGGGAGCTGTAGTTCATGCCATAATTTGGCAGACCAAACTCAGCAGAAACACCTTATCTGGGACTATAAAAAGAAAACACCGCTTCAGCATGCAGCGATGACCTTTAATCACAATGACCACTTGAATATACCCGGCTTGACCTGCCATACCTGCCATGTGATGTCTAAAGAAGACAATGCCAAACGCAACTTCTTCGCTATTAAAAAATCAACGTGTAGTGTATGTCATCGTACGGGTAAAGTTGAATCCACCTGTACCAGCTGTCATCAATATCATTTGATTAGTGATTCCACAAAGTAGCTGTTATAATGCTCCTTTTAAAGAGGGTTAACCATGCGCATCGTAAACTATATTACCGTCATCGCAGCAGCATCCATATTAGGCGGTTGTGCAGCGCCCATTCAAATGAACCAAATCGAAGGCCTTCATGCCGGCATGACGCCTACCGCCGTGGCCACCATGGTCAATCGCCAGCCCAAGAAAGTAGCGCATGCACAATTCCGCGGAAGACACTACCTGGCTCAATTCTACCCTATGGAAGTAGGCACACGAACTGAAATGAATACCACCTGCTCAAAGAATGGCTGCACG
>NVSS01000127.1 GCA_002732805.1 Coxiella sp. (in: g-proteobacteria) | reverse complement strand
TTATACAAATTATACAGTATTACACTATTTTTTCCAGTAAATACGCATAATATGTATAGTTAACCATACATATTATATTATTTTAAGCTAGCGCCATGTAAAATCAATTGGTTACGTATTGATGTTGTGCGAGCTACCTAAATTAAAATACAGCTGATAGTTGCCGGATGCGCTCTGGGTAATCATCAGCCCCAAATAAGCCCGAACCTACGACAAAGTAATCCGCGCCGGCTTTGGCAGCGTCACCAATGGTATTCACTTTAATGCCGCCATCGACACCCAGGCGGCACTTGGGGTTATGTTCTTCGATTAAGGCGCGTGTGGTTTTTATCTTGTCGAGTATGTCCGGAATAAATTTTTGACCACCAAATCCTGGAAATACCGACATGATAAGAATCTTCGATATTTTTTTCAGTTGTGTGGGTGTGATATTAACGGGTTTGTCCGGATTAAACGCCAGCCCAGCTTGCATCCCACTCGCTAACACAAGATCAATGGTTTTATCGAGGTCTGCTGTGGTTTCTGGATGAAAGGTAAACATATCAGCCCCGGCTTTAGCAAATTCATCGATCAGGTTTTCGGGTGTGACCACCATCAGGTGTGCACCAATAAAGGCCTTAACGCCCGCTTTTCGCAGTGACACGCAAATAGGTGCACCAAAGCTTAAGTTCGGTACGAATTGATGATCCATCACGTCGAAATGGATGGCTTTAGCGCCTGCATCAAGTACGTCGGTGACTTCCTTGCCAAGAATCGAAAAATCAGCAGCAAGGATGGAGGCAGAGATGATTAATGGTTGCATGGTATTCCTATCAATTGGTTGTGGGTTCCTGTTGCTTAATGATAGTGGATACGTGGTCTGCAATCAATTGGTGTGTGAATCGTCGGGTGAATTCCATCATAGGAAGCGTAACCCGTACAGGCAGGTTCTTTTTCATCAGCAGTGCAAAGGCCATATAAATTTGTAATTCCGTACTTACCGGGGTCTGCATCAATTGGATTAGTTAAGTCCCATAATGAAAGAATATGGGAGATGCGAATACGGTACTTCATAGTGTCTAGTAAAGCGTCATTAAATTTCTTAGATAGGGCGGTAATTTGGGGTGGTTTGCTCGGATGACTTAATCGGACAGCAGGTAAACTTGATAAATCAGCTAGATTTAACACGTAGATATTATCCGCGGGTACACCATGTTCTTCGAGATTGGCTACAAGGTTTGTTAGGTTAGTTGCAAAATCTATGACGGGAGGCGGCTCATTATTTTTTAAAACGAGCTCAGGGTTTTCAATGAGCGCTTTATGTAGTCCTTGTGTCAACGGGTGTGTAATGAGGGGTATAGTGGTTTCTAGTAGGTTACATCGCCCGGGTAATAATATATAGAGGATATAATGTTGCCATTACCCTGATGAAGGAGAGGGCTTATTATGCAACTTTAGTGGGATGTGGGCCGATGAAGTGATACGATCACCCCATGAAAAAACAGACGATTACTATAGCTCAAATTAAAATGTTGCTCATCATTTTATTTGTAGGCATGACAGGTGCAATGGGTATTGATATCTATTTGCCTTCATTGCCGGCGCTTATGAGCTTCTTGCACGCGAATAAAGTGCATATGCAATATTCAGTGACATTATACTTGCTTGGCTTTGGTGTCAGCATGTTGGTTTATGGGCCATTGTCTGACCGGCATGGGCGTAAACCGGTCGTAATGACAAGCTTATTGGTATTTAGTGCAATAAGTTTTATGACTGTTTTTGTGCATAGTATTACAGTATTTTTAGTGATTCGGTTGATACAAGGCGTGAGTGCGGGTGGATGTGCCGGTATGGGACGTACGATGACGATTGATATTTTGAACAAAGAAGAGCACATACCAATTCGTTCTTATTTTTCACTTATTATCACAATATCACCATTGCTTGCCCCTGTGTTGGGCGGCTATTTTCAGCATAATTTTGGATGGCACGCCAGTTTTATTTTTTTAGGGGCGTTGTTATTGATGTTGTTTATTATTTACGGATTGTTTTGCCCGGAAACGAACCAACATAAATGCCAGCAATCACATTTACTTAAAACAGCGGTGACGAATTATATTCTGTTGCTCAAGCACCCGCTATTTATTGGGGCAACGCTGTTATCGGGTATTGCGATGGCAGTGAATATGGCATTTTCAACAATGAGTTCCTTTATTTTTCAGTTGGATTTTCATTTGTCGCCAATTGTTTATGGTTGGATTTGTGCCATTGTAGCGACAGGTTTGGTGAGCGGTAAGATTGCTAGCTCGCTCTATGTGCGTAGATTGGGGAGTGTGCATTCATTGCGCTTCGGCATTTTCCTATTGATTGGTGGTGGGCTTATCTTATGGCTATTAAGCGTGATAGGGATACGATCAGTGCCCATCGTGGTCTGTGTTATATTTTTCACGGTCGTGGCGCAACCGTTTATTGTTACCAGTAGTATGGCGTATGCACTGGCGCCTTTTACGGAACGGCGGGGTGCTGCCGGTGCAATTTATGGATGTTTTCAAGTGGTGGTAGCGTTTGCAAGCACCAGTATTGCGAGTAGCTTACCACATGAGGGCGTTGCCCAATTGGGAGCAAGCTATTGTCTACTCGGCTTGATTGCTTGCGTGCTTTTCTTTGGCTTGGTGAAAGGGTCGGTGCATCTTTTTTTGCAGACTACTTAAACTGCCGCAATCGTCTCCCATTTCGTTGCTGTTTGCTTAAGCTCAGGATGTGATACAAACAAGTGCCACACTACACCTTGAAACGCCTCAGCATGGGGTGTTGTGTTTATGGTGTTCACAACGGGAATAAGCACGCAGGCATCAGCAACTTGTTTGGTATAACCGCCATCACGACTCACAATGCCAATTATTTTTGCAGACACTTCTTTGGCTAATTTTAATGCTTCAACAAGATTAGGGCTAATGTTGTTTTCCACATTGCCACCACCGACGGATAAAACTAATAGGGCGTCGTTTGAATTGAGGTTACTTATTTTTAGCCATTCAGAAAATATGCTGGCCCAGCCTTCATCATTGGTGCGTGCTGTTAATTCCGATACATTATCGGTAGGGGCATAAGCTTCAATGCCAACGATCTTACGAAAATCATTAACGGCATGGGAGGCATTGGCGGCACTACCGCCAACCCCTAGAATAAATAGACGGCCACCTTGTTCGCGTACCTGCTTTAACAAAATAATGGCTTTAGCAATTTCAGCTTTATCTAATTTACCAATAACATCGATAGTCTCATTTAAATATTGTTCAATGAAATTCATTTTTATTCCTTAGGCAGTCATAGGTTCGTTGAGCTTGATGGCATAACCAGCAGCGCAGGCATCATCGTAAAACATTTGCACGGTTTCCAGCGAGAACTGTTTTAAGTTTTTGCCAATTAAAGGTCTTTTCTTGAGTAATGCCGGGGTGCAAGTGATGATATCACAGCCAATTTTCTCAGCTTGAACAATATTAAATACTTCACGTGGGCTTGCCCATAAGATTTCAACGTGTGGAAATTCTTTTGTCCGTTCGACACTTTGTTTCATTAGTGGTAATGGGTCTTGACCGGTATCCGCAATACGTCCGGCAAAAATGGAAACAATGCTGGGTGTTTTAAAGTTGGTAGTGGCGTCAATAACGGCTGAGATATCAGTAGGATCAAGCAGTGCTGTGATGTTAACTGGAATGCCGTCATTTAAAAGTGTGCGAATCAAAGGTAGCGACGACTCGCCCTTGGTATTCGAAACAGGAATTTTAACGTAAACATTATTACCCCAAGATGCGATAGTGCGTGCTTCAGCTTCCATCGACTTAAAGTCATCAGAGAATACTTCAAATGACACCGAGACGTCTTTAATCACAGACAACACCTTGTGTGCAAATGTTTCGTAATCTGCAATACCTGCTTTACGCATTAATGTTGGGTTTGTGGTAAAGCCTTGTGCAAGTGCATTGTTGTGGTAGTGTAACATGTCATCAATCGATGCGCCGTCCATAAAAATTTTCATTGTGAGTGTCCCTTTTAAACTTAGCTGAGTGATGGTATCTATAAGGTGAATGGCATGTCAAGCGGTTGACGAAATTTTACTTAAATTCACAGGCTAGTATGTATTCGCAAATCATCACAAGATTGTTCAAGAAGGCGCAATACGCCCATACTGTGCCTTGCAGTTGCTAGAGTGTAGTTTATTTCCTTCGTAGGTGGTTGTATTATTGAGGCCATGTTGCCACCGTGAACGAATGGTTTGATTCACTGCGCTATAAATCACTACCATTAATTTTTCTGCGGTTGGTAAAATTTTAACTTGGCTAAAGATGGGTTTTAGGCTGTTACCTTTCCCGAGTTGACTCCAATGATTATTGCTATTTCCATTCAACCAGGCTAGAAGACGACTTTTTGTTTTTCCGATTAGGTACAGGTATAGCATAGTTTTGGTAGGCTTGCCTTCAAGGGTAAAGTAATACAAACCTTTTGATAATTTTATATTATTATTGGATACAAAGTGTTCGCCTTTAGTTGGTGTATCTGAAACCTGCATGCAGCTTCCGGTAGTATTACTTAGTATTTTTAACCCGGTTAGGTTAGTGAGGGGCAATGGTACAGGGGGTTCCATTTTGTTATGCTTCAAGGGTGATGCAAATTCTTTATTGCCAAGGCTATTGCTAGTCGAACTGACAGCATTGCTTTCTTTTTGATCTTTTGCGAGTGAGGCGCGGCCCATTTCACTGGAAACGTGATATAAATTTAAGACTGAAGTTCTCCATGGAGATCCGTATGGGAATGCAGTGTTAGTCGGATTTACTGCTCCTCCACGATGAGCGTTTAAATAATGATCTATAGCTACGCTGGCGATATCAGGTGCGTGGTAGTTTCCAAGCCCTTTTGCTGAGGCTGTGGAAAATATTGCATTGCTCATCTGGCGTATACTTGGCTCGGATGGGTAGGCCGCATAGAGTATGCTATTTTCATGAAATATTTGAGTTATTTTTGAGGGAATGAGCCTTAGGAGGCTAGCGTCAGGCTGTAGAAGTGTATGTAAAATACTTACGCTGCTTTTTTCATTTCCACAAAAAATTTGATCTATTTTTGACGGAGTGATCATTGCGAGGTTAGTGTCAGGCTGAAGAAGTATGGATAAAATGCGCATACCGCCTTCTCCACTGGGGTGAAGCACAAAAAGGAGGGTTGCTATGGGGAGTAGTGCTAATGTAAGTCCAAGTGAGTTTCTTTTACTAATAATGTTGCCGTTTTTTGTCCCTTTTTTAATGAAGCCGGTAACAAAAAATCCAATCAAGAAGACGTTTAAAAATATAGCCGCCATTGGAAAAAAAGTTTGTCGAATAGCCAATGCTCCAATATGGTGCATATTCACTAGCTCCGTTAGCATGTTCTTATTGGTTGCAAAGTGTGATGCAACTGAACGTGTTAATTGAAATATAGCATCGTTATTAGCTAATGGAGCTGGCATCCATAGCGAAGGGGTTATCCCAAGTAGAAACCCGGTGACAATCACATATATGAACGGCGCGCAAAACATAAAGAGATAGAGCAGCTTGGTTTTGGGTAATGGTATGTTTTGGTTGAAGAGCTTAATAGTGATACCAGCTAGGAATGTAATTACAAGCAAAAAAGGAAAATTCATCAAGAGACTGAAGAGTTGTCCTGATGCGAGGATAGCGTAGGCAATGCCGTCGTGGACGGTGCCTGTGGATGGCCATATATGTTGTCTTATAGTTACGCCGGGCGCAAGAGTTTCAATAAGTGTACTGGCCAAGTAGATGGCGCATAATATCCAAATTCTTTTGTTATATATTATGTGCATTAGGAATGGAGTCACCCATTTTTTGGCCCGTATTGGGTGAATTGAGGCGTATTGATACCAGGCATAAAGTGGGATGAAAAATCCGCTAATGACTAAAAACACTTCATGGCTATTAAGGTTTAGTGCGAATATCAGGCAAAACCAGGCGAAGCTACGTTTGCTGCTAATGCTTCTATGAAAAAGTGCGATTAGAAAAAAATAACTAAATGTTGCTGTCGCGTAAATTGACAAGGAAACCGCATAAATGTGGCGTGGATAGGCTGAAAGAATATAAAACATAATGGTAAATAATATGAGTGAGACAACCAGTCCAACCTTAAAGCGTATTTTTAGGAGACCACCTAAGAGTGATGCTAAGGAAATAGGGATTAGTGCGTAGAAAGCCAGTCGCCCAAAGACCCAGCCTAGGTAGGGTGAGCTAAATAGATTGCTGGCTTGAGCCATTAGGCAAGTACCGATTAGTGCGCTTGGTCGATTGATTGATGTGGTCATGTAATAGGTTTTGACGCACCCCAGAAAGCCATATGCATGGTAGAAGTTCGATGCGTTGAGTTCGTCTGGGAATAACCAAACAAATAGATCACCGGATAAGCTAAAATAGGCACAGCTAGCTGTTATGGCTAAAAGCAGTGCGTAGAGTGCAAAGGATAGATATTTTGATAGGATGGCATTACTCCATGCGGTTTGAATGCTCGATATTCGTTGAGTCTAGAGGTTATTGCAACCGTGACTTTATACTTGCCATTCTGCTCGTCGCAAATAAAAAGTGCAAGCAGTTTGACGGTTATATTTGGACCGTTAAACCCGGGTTAAAAATGATCAGTTCAACTTTTGGTAATGGTATGTGTTTATTAAAGAACTGGCCAAGGAAGTGGAAATTAGCATGAATAAAACCAGCCGCTTGAGTCATTAGATAAGTATTTAGCAGTGCGCTTGATCGGTTAATTGATAAGGCAGTGTAATAGATTTTTATGCACCAGAATAAGTAAAATCTAGAGTAAAAACTCGATGTGAGAAGCGCATCTTGAGATAATCAGGTGAAAAAATGGCCGGATAAGCTAAAGTAAGCACAGCCGACTGCAGTAATTAGTAGCAGAATATATAGAATGTGAAGGATAGTGATTTTGATACGATAATCTCATTCCATGGAGATTGAGTTATTGATACACATATTAAATGATCGTTGTATTTGCAATTGCATACACACCGCCTTGACTATCGTAGATGAAAAATGCAAGAAGTTTGAGAGTCATTCAGAAATTCACATGCTTGTTGTGCTTGAGAGTTTTTGGTATATAATCGGGGAGTATTT
>NVSS01000126.1 GCA_002732805.1 Coxiella sp. (in: g-proteobacteria) | reverse complement strand
AAAAAATTAGTATGCGCAAAGAATAGCATTTGAATATTAAGGAATTCTTATGCAGTGGTATTTATTGTGACAAATAGCGCGCAGAATTGAGCGTTTAGTGCGCTACCTGTAGCTCTGAGACATTTCCACAGAAAAAAACACTATCCGCATCGCATCGATTAAAGTTTTCGGGCAACTCTGAGGCTGCGATTTTTTTAAAGCCTATTTTTTCATAGAAACGGTGCGCCCACACAAAGTAATCCACAGTACCCAGGTAAATGCGCTCAATATCCAGCTGAGCAGCGCGTGCTATTAATTTGCTAATTAAGCGTTGTGACAATCCTTTGCCGCGATAGGCTGGGGCGACGAAGCATTTATTCAGTTCAGCGTTGTGTTCATCAATGTATTTAAGGCCAATGCAACCTGCAATCTTATTGTCTTTATTGGTGGCGTACCAAAAATTACACTTCCCTTTAAAATAATAATTTTCTTCGGCATATAATATGCCTGAATTAATCGAACGATCGACGTTAACATTAAGCTCACCATTTTGAATAGTGGACACCATATCAATAATACAATTACGCAATACATTGTCCTTTTTGAGTGTGCGAATTTGCAGGTCATCAATTTCTAAGCGGCTTTTTTCTAAGGCATTGGCATACAAGCGCACACCTTCAAAAATTTTAGCTTGATCTTGAAGTGAGGTATGGTTAAAGGCATCAATAATAAGCTTATCGGAAAAACGATCAATGCGCTCCACTTCTTCTCGGCCTTGGTCGCTGAGTGTGATGTGTTTAACACGTTTATCTTTCGTTTTCTCAGATTGCACGAGGTTGTCGGCGACGAGTTTATTCACAATACGGCTAATGGTGGAAATATCTAATATCAGACGCTCACTCAGCTGGGTAATTGTGGTAGCGCCGTTATTTAGCTCTAATAGTGCATGGCAATGTGAAGGCGTTAAGCTATCCTGATAAAGCAGTTTTAATATGCCCCATTCTCTAAGTAGCTGTCGAGAAAGTGATCGTAATTCATTGATATCAGTGCGCATGACTATTTCCTATGTGTTATATGCAATTAAATATATAATAATTCATTGTGCATAACAAGTATATTTAATTATAAATGGATATGCCTGGTATCTGTACTATGCTTCCCCCATACATAGAGCCCATGAATCTCAAGGAATGAGTGGTATATAGGTGCCAATCATGACAGATGAAAAACCAATTAAAAAAGCGGATCAGGAGACGGTAAATATTCTGATTGTCGATGATAGTAAAACGCAAGTTGCGTTGATGAATGCTATTTTATCGCAATTAGAGGTGACTATCTTTACGGCAGACTCGGGTAAAAAGGCAATTGAATTAGCTACCGAGAATGAATTCGCTGTTATCTATTTAGATGTGCAGATGCCCGACATGAATGGGTTTGAGGTGGCCCGATGCTTGAAGGAAGATGACAATACGAAGCATATGCCTATTATATTTGTGACGGGACAAACCGAAAAAAATGAAGATATGATTGAAGGATATAACGTAGGCGCCATTGATTATCTGGCAAAACCACCTGATGCTGTCATCTTATTGGCAAAAACACGAATATTTATTCAGCTCTGCCAACATAAAAATGAGATGGGGCATCTCATTAAAAAATTAGACCAGCTGGCTAATGAAGATCCCTTAACGCATTTGTATAACCGCCGTCAGTTCAATGGAATTTTAGATCGAACACACGCCATTGCAGAGCGTTATGAACATAAATATGCTGTGTTATTAATTGATGTCGATGACTTTAAAAGCATTAATGACACGATGGGCCATGATATGGGCGATAGAGCACTTGAACTTATTGCCAATTGTTTAACAAAGAATACGCGTGGTTCGGATTTTGTAGCACGTATTGGTGGTGATGAATTTGCAGTGATTATGCCGGAGCTTAATGATGCCGATCAGGCCGGGAAATTAGCACAGAATTTAGTAAACAAAATAGCGGATGCCTCGTTAACCAAAGACAAAAATCTAAGGCTATCGGTGAGTATCGGCGTGGTGACCTATCCACAGGGTGACAGTGACGCACAAGAAATATTGAGACGCACTGATATTGCAATGTATAAAGCTAAAAATAAAGGAAAGAATGGCTTTCAATATTTTACTGAGACGTTAAATGAAGAATACGATAAGCGTATGCTGCTGGAGCGCGAACTTCGCCAAGCACTTGTGAATGGCGAGCTTTATCTATGTTATCAGTCTCAAGTCGAATTACATACAGGGCAGGCCGTTGGTATGGAGGCACTCGCGCGTTGGAAAAATCCAACGTTAGGTACCGTGCCACCTGATGTATTCATACCGATTGCTGAGAAAATCGGTATGATTGATGAATTAGGGCTATGGGTCATTGAGACAGCTTGCAAGCAGTATATGGCATGGAAAAAACAACAGGTCTACCCGTGTGATAAATTTTCGCTTGCTATCAATCTCTCGCCCTTTCAAGTTAACGATAAGAATTTTTTCGAAAAAATAATGGACGTAATTTCAGCGCATAACATATCGCTGGAGGATTCTTTAATTGTGTTTGAATTGACGGAATCCGCATTTGTTGGCAAGTTCGAGCAATTAGAAAGTAATCTGGATCCGTTTAGAGAGAATGGCTTTAATCTTTCGATTGATGATTTTGGTACCGGTTATTCCTCTTTATCACGACTGAGTCAACTGCCTATTGATGCGTTGAAAATCGATAAATCATTTGTAGATAATATAGGTACCCGAAAAGTGGATGAAGCTATTATTGTTTCAACTATTGCATTGGCGGACAACCTGAAATTGGAAGTGATTGCAGAAGGTGTAGAAACGTCGCTACAAGCCGATTTTTTGATGGCAAATGGCTGTGTATATGGGCAAGGCTATCTCTATAGCAAACCGTTAATACCCGATGACATGACGCACTATTTACAGAAACAACCGAAGATTGATCCGAATGAGAGAGCAGAGCGGCGCCATGGGGCTGGAACAAAGCGCCTTGGTCCAGGCGATCGCAGGGTACATAAAGATCACTAATATTTTTTGAAATTTTTAGTGTGAGGGTGAAATAGAATACGGGAGTGTTTGAGCGAGGAGTGCAACATGATTGATGAAAATAAACAGCAGCTACTAGCAAGCAAATCAATCCTAGTGGTCGATGATAATCCAGACATTTGTGAATTATGTCGTGAATACCTCAAGCCGTTAGTGGGGAGTGTTACGACTAATAATGGAACCGACGTCATAGAAACGCTCGAAGCAGTAAGAGATTCTGATGTGCTGGTGCTGGATGTCATGCTAGAGCAAACGGATTGTGTTTCTTATTGTCGCGCTATTGATGCGCTATTCCCCGATGTTAGAATTATCATCATTACCGGTTATGAATGTGACGACATTTTGAAAATGCTATCAGGCGTTTTAGGAAAGGAGGTTTGTGTTGTTAAAAAGCCGTTTACGGCAGATGATTTAGTTGAGGCAATAACAACAACAATTTCAGCCAGTCCTTAGCGCGTTAGAGTGAAAAATAAAGATATCCTGGCTATTTGGTATCGCGGTTATCCGTCTAGTGATTAAATTAGTTTTAATCTAGGCGGGATAGTTGATGCGGTCAATCTCAAGCAGACAATAGTATGAAAACACCTATAAATCAACAAGTAAAGAATATAAATTATGTACTATACTTAGCTTAATGTAGTTGAATGAATATACAGGGGACTTATTATGATGAGTCAAAAAACGATTATTGTCATCAATGAGGATAAATCAATAAGGCAGTACTACTGTTTGGCTTTGGAAAATGAGAACTATCTTATTCACACCGCTAGCTCGAGTGAAGAGGGCCTACAGATGATGATATCGCACCCGCCAGATTTAATATTTTTAGATTTTCATATGCCGACAATTAATGGCATTGAGACTCTTGAAATGATATCAAAAATTAATAAAAAGGTAAATGTCTATATCGTAACAGCCTTCCATAAGACGTATTTAGATAAGCTCAAGCGACTTGCTGCGGATGGGATATATTTTGAAGTTGCACAAAATCCGCTTGATAGTGAACAAATTATTTCAATTTGTCATGACGTATTAAAGCACTGACGACGTTATTTATTTAATGGAGGCAACGCAGGAGACATGGAATGAAACTAGAGTTAAAATTATATATTACGGCAGGAACGCCGAAATCAATGCTTGCAATTTCTAATTTAGAAAAAATCTGTAGTGCGTGTGCAAGACGGCTGGAGATGTTAGGTGAAGAAGTAGAGATTGATTCGACCATCATTGATATTTTGGAGTATCCCGAGAAAGCGTCTGAAGTGGGTGTGTTTGCCACACCGACATTATATGTCGTTAAAGAGAATGTAGCCCCCTTGGTCTTATTAGGGGACCTTACCAATATTGATGATATCTTATCATTGATAGAAAGGTGATTGTATGAATGCAACGGGGAAAAAACGACAAAGTACGAAACTAAAGGCATTACTTGTTGATGATGATCAGGATCAAATTGTTCTTCTCAGTGAGATATTGTCTCAGAGTAAAGCAGCGGATTATGAAATTTATTCAGCGCAATCACTCAAAGCGGCCTATCAAATTCTCAACGAACAGCCTGTTGACATTATCATACTGGATCTTAATCTACCTGATAGTAAAGGGTTAGATACGCTACAATCATTATATAAAGAATTTTTTGAAATCCCAGTTGTTGTTATTACGGGCATTGATGATCAAAAGTGTCAGGATTTGGGGCTCACGTTAGGTGCTGAAGACTATATCATTAAGGGATGCTATAATGTTGCAGATATTCATCGATCAATTGATCACGCTATTAAGCGTCATGAACAGATTCTTATAATGGATCAAAAGCGCCAAGCCTTAAGCCAGCAGCTTGATGCGATTAAGAGTGGCGATGTTGATGTCATTATCACCAACACCTCTCCGTCTAAATTATTGCGCATTGAAGATTCGGATCTGGTTGCTAAGAATGAACGCTTATTAAAAGAGCTTGAGCATTTAGCGCATCATGATACACTGACTAAATTACCAAACCGCTTTCATTTTGAAAAATCCCTTAAACAAATACTGTCAACATCGCTAAGATATGGGCATAAATTTGCAGTGATGATACTGGATCTTGACCGATTCAAGTTAATTAACGACTCTTACGGGCATGATATTGGCGATGACTTATTAGTACAGGCATCTAAACGTATGTATGACTGTTTACGTTCAGATGATATCGTCGCAAGGCTCGGTGGTGATGAATTTGGTATTATTTTACGTGAAATTAATACGACAACGGGCGTAGAAGCAACCGCAAAAAAAATAGTCAAAATGTTTGAAGAACCCTTCATGCTAGGGAATAAAAAAGCATGTGTCACAGTGAGTGTTGGTATTGCTTGTTTTCCTGGGGCCGGCTCGGTGACCGAGGATCTCATCAAGCATGCTGATATAGCACTGTACCGAGTGAAGAATGCGGGGCGCAACGGGTTTGCTCAGTTCCAGAAAGATGTGGAAAAAGAGTATGTATGGCGTCTAGAGGTGGAAAATGAATTACACTCTGCTATTGAAAACAATGAATTCTCTATGGTCTACCAGCCTATAATTAATTTAACATCCAAAAAAATTGTTGGAATGGAAGCCCTTATTTGCTGGACAAGCCCTCAGCTTGGTGTGATATCTCCGGATGAATTTCTTCCTGTCGCAGAAGAGTCAGGGTTAATCAACCAGATAGGGTTGTGGACCATGGAAACGGTATCAAGTCAGCAAGCGAAATGGATTCAAAAAAATATGTTATTGCCTGTCGCGATTAAGTTGTCACCGCGACAAGCGATGCAAACTAATTTGGTTGATATGTTTTTTAGTATCCTCGAAAAGAATCATGCGCCTACTACATTAATTCAACTTGAAGTGACGGAAGCTGCTATCATGTCGAAAGACCTGGAATGGAAAACAACACTTGAGAAATTTCACGATAGGGGTATTCATATTTTGGTTGACGATTTTGGCACGGGATATTCGTCATTGAGCCAGCTTAAGTCGTTACCGATTGAGTCCATAAAGATTGATATTTCATTTATTCGCAATGTAACGGTATCGCATCATGAAATGGTGATTGTGAAATCCATTATCTCATTGGCTAAGGGGCTTGGGTTAATTGTTATTGCTGAGGGGGTGGAAAAGGAGCAGCAGGTACAGCTCTTAATGGATAATGGCTGCGATCAGGCCCAAGGACGTTATTTTTGTAACCCACTAAGTGCTGAGGAATTTATTCAATTTTATGAAAATTCAAATAAGGATAGCGCCGCACCAGATGGAGACGATATCATCCATGATTTATGTCTGTACGCGCGTGATATTGGGCACGACTTTAATAATATATATGCGGCTATTAAAGGTTATGTAGGTTTATTGCAACACGCAACCTCCTATGAAAATGGTACGGACAAATCCTTTATTGAAATGAATATGTTGATCGAGAAGACTATTAATATCGTCCAGAAGCAATCAAAAAAAATGCGTGTTATTGAGAAAGAAAGAGGGCTAAATCAGACCACTATGCTGAAAAATATTATGTATCAATGCCGTATGACAGCATTAGAACTGGATAGCTGCATCAGTCAACAAAAAGATATTTTAGATGTCCTGAGAGAGTCATCTGATGAGAATAAGGAGAGCTACCGTTTTTTTGAAAGAATGTTTGATCTTGCTGATAAGGCACACCAGCTCAGCACCAATCTAAGTAATTTGATTGAAAATGTAGATATTAATAAAATAGATGTAGATTTTATAAATACTATTCAAGAATATGCTTTACATAAAGGTCAAAATCTACCAATAGACGAATTAGCAAAAAAATTAACAACAAGTAGATCGCAATTACACAGAAAAATAAAAGTCCTTACTGGAAAATCTACTACAAACTACATAAACTATATACGCATAGAAAAAGCTAAAAATATTTTAATATATTCAAATGATAGATCTCAAAGAACAGCAATGGCAATTGAGTTGCATGATAATGGTCATAATCCTATTGTTGCAAAAGATCAAGAAGATTTCGATTCAAAAAAGCAAAAAGAAATCAAAGTAAAATAATTACTCTTTATTTTAGATTAAGATATCTGATCTTTTACCTACAATTTGTTCTTTAAGATTATCTGGAATGTCTGGAATTGATTGTTTTGTTTGACCAGCAATTACACTGTGTGCCTCTTCCAAAATTGCTA
>NVSS01000125.1 GCA_002732805.1 Coxiella sp. (in: g-proteobacteria) | reverse complement strand
ATTTTATTGATCATGTGTTTGAGACTCGAATCTGGGCTAATGCTCAAGGTTTTATTACCTTCAACCTCACTGAGATTCGAGCCCCATTAAAAGGCTACGTGAAAAATATTGAGGTAAGGGTCGGTCAGCCGGTTACGAAAAACACGCCGTTAATTGTATTTGAATCTTATCATGATAAGAAAAAATTAGTTTTACTAAAGGCTGAATTAAGCATTCTAGAAAGACAGCACCAGCAGTTATTAAAAAATATAAATAAAACCAGGCAGCAATCACGTGTTATTTTACAGAAAGATCTCAAAGAGAGCATTCGTTATTATAAAATATTTATCAAGGAGCGTAGGCGAAGTGGAACGGTGAATGCCATCCAAGAAAATGATGCGCGCCAAAAAGTAGTGAATGCGAAAATTAAATTAAAAAATCTAGATACCGCAAAAATTCAAGTTATCAAACAGGCTGACATAAGCTATGACCGCGAAATCAGAAAGCTTAAAATGCAAATGGAATTAATCGAGTATTCGAAGGAGTTCTATGTGGTGCGCGCTCCTGTTAATTGCGTTGTGACACACATAATGACACATAAACATGAATTTGTCTTAGAGGGCATGCCTATGATGAAACTTGCTTTAGGTGAGAATATGCATATCAGGGCCTATTTACCGATACGATTTTTAAGTTATGCGAAAGTGGGTAAAGAAGTAACGGTCACCCTGCCCGGTAATAAAAAAGTTGAAGGTATTATTCAATTTAGGCCTCATTTCGCTCATCAGCTTCCTCCAGGCAGTCAAGGCTACTTACAATATAAGGGAAACAGAATAATAATTATCATTAAGCTAATAGAGAAACTACCCATCCGTTATTACATTAACGATGCTCCGGTTAAGGTTAACTTTAATTTTTAGTCATTAAGTGTCTGTCATTTATAATGGCGTCTTAAGGGAATCTAATGTTAGCTTAGCCGAAAATCCTAATATTTCTTTTGCGCTTAGTGGGCTTCCTATGGCTTTTCTGACGCCCTGCTCTCTGTGGATCTGATATTCAATGGGCACTTCTTTTCCCAGAGAGGTCATGATGGCGGTGGCCACTTGATGTATTGATGTTGGGAATCCTGTGCAGACATTAAAGATACCTTGCTTAGTGTCAAGTTGATTAAACGCCAATACCATACAGTCAACAACATCATTAATTTCAATAAAATCTCTTACTTGTTTGCCATCTCCATAAATTGTCATTGGCTCCCCACGTTTTAATTGATTGGCAAAACGTGCGATCACACCATTACAATTTGTACTTAATGTGTGATTTGAGTCATACACATTGAAAATCCGTAATCCGATTGTGGGAATGCCATACGTTTGAGTTGCTACAGTCGCCATATTCTCGCATGAGCACTTGCTGACACCATAAGCAGAGCTAGGGCGCGGCAGCATCATCTCCGTAAAATATTCGCTGTCAGAAGGGCCATATACGGCCGCAGACGAGGCATAGACAACACCAATTTTCAATTTGAGCTGTCTGATGGTATCCAATATGCATAACAAAGGCATAAAATTATTAGTAAATTCTTGTTTCCAATTTTTACTGCAGTCGTTTATTGAGGGCGTTGCAGCTAGGTGTATACAGCCATCAACCCTTCTTAATAAGCTATTTAATGTCTCAGTGTCACTCGCATTTGCACAAATAAATTGTGCCTGTGGATGACATTTATGTGTGGTTTTAGCGGTGAGGTTATCAACGACAATCACACTGTATCCAAGGTTAATCAATCGAGCAACCAGATGGGTCCCTATAAAACCACAGCCCCCCGTAACAAGAATTGTCTTCATCTTCACCTCCATGGTATTCGCTGATGATAACAGCATGCTATTGAATAATTATATGTATTTATATGTATTAATTCCAGTAATGACACCAACTTTGTATAGTTATCAGATGATTATGCATTATTTTACTTGTCATCTCGGCGATCTAACGGTCCTGTGCGCCTTGTTTTGCCGATGTCTCAACGCATAATAGCGCCCGAGTATTTACCTTACATGGGATTCAAGTAGCCTTCAGCATGATTCCGGTGGTCTACTTTCTGGCGCTGATACCCACGCTTTTTTTGAAAAACAAGAAACAGGATGTTATGACATAGGGCGATTAACCACTGCCCGCCCTTTGTGGCTGCTTAACATACTCTGTCGCTGCTCCCGCACTCGCACCAGGGACCTTCAATTTAAATAGAGCCGATCCTGCCACCTTAATATAATCATGAAGCTGCTGCGCAGAAGGGCGACCGGCGCCACATTGCTGAAAGCTATGATCTGGCGAAAATTCAAATTCATGACGAGCACCCTTAGCAATTAGAGCATTTAACTCCTTTTCGACGCACTATACCCAAGCCTATCTGTGTTAATCTGTAGTGCATCATAAGTAATAAGTACAAGGCGAGGAAGATACATTAACTGGGAATAGTGTTAATACACTTAGAAAATCAACTAAGGATGGAATAGTTAGGAATTCGTAACAGAGAATATCCATTAGCAGGTAGCGTCATGGAAATAAAAAATAGGTTATTTTAAGAAATTGGCCTGGCTCATAGAGCTGATCCAGGCCAAATAAGAAACGATTAGTCAGCGTCAACTACAGTAACGTCTTCCGCTTGATCGCCTTTCTTACCTTGAGTCACAGTAAACTCAACGGTGTCATTTTCGTGAAGGGTCCTACGACCAGTCGCGTTAATTGAGCTCTGATGTACGAACACATCTTCACCACCGTTACGTTCAATAAAGCCGAAGCCTTTCTCGTCGTTAAACCACTTTACACGGCCTTTTTCTTTGTCAGTCATATCTAATGTTCCATTGTTGTTGGTGTTGGCTTAAAGGTACATATCAGGGACATAAACCTCTAAACATATAAAAATCCCATCAAAGTGATGGGCAGCCCCTTTTTAACATTAGAATGGATTTAATACAACTATTTAGAGCGAAAATCGAAGAAAAAGCATCAAATACCAAAAACACAGCTCTTTTAGGCTCATTTTGACCGCCAATGACTGGAGCTGTAAAGTTGGCCAATTAATGATCATCCGCTCAGGATTTGCAGGGGTCTCGGGGTGCGGATGCCGAGCCTCACCAAGCAGTGTTACTCATTGATAATCAACCACTGCACTCGCCTCTACCCCTATCTCAGGGCTGGAATTCGCTTCCCCTTCAGATCGTGGACTCACCTGCCCCTCCTCATGATCACGCGCAATCACACCGTCAGCCTCATGCATAGTAAATAATTCTCTACCTTCAGCACAGCCCAGGCGTGCCGCTTCTCGAAAATGACTGATTACCCTTTCATGATCCCCCGCCTTAGGGTGACTAAATTCAGCCGCAAGTTCGAAATTTACCGGCAACCGTATCGTGTTGTCATCAGTTTTAAGACCATAGTGATGAACCCATGCTAACGTACTATAGAGCACGCATCGTTCGTACGCGCTGATTACCTTGCCGTGCTCAACCATTAATTGTGTTTTTTCTAGCGCATCAACACTGATTACTATTGGCTCTAAAACAACCTCTCGGCTAAACAGCCGTATATAACTTTAGTGCGCCTAACAACGCAAAGCAGTGATCGCCAATCGCTGTAAGAGGTGTCTTTAATTTTCTGAAGAGGGGCGCTAGTAATAGCACAGAAAGATCGTTATTTTGCTCGCTGGGCTCGCTTCAATAGCCGCATTCCTTGGCGGGTTGCCTAGCGTATAGGATGCGATCGCGCCGCCAACCAAATCATAAGCCTCATTAACCTTGCCCTGGTAAAAGTTAATTTGGCGCGTTCAATTAATTTACGCATGTCCGCTAACATCAACACAGCTCCCAATGACTATTTATT
Source organism: Coxiella sp. (in: g-proteobacteria) (assembly GCA_002732805.1). Taxonomy (GTDB): domain Bacteria; phylum Pseudomonadota; class Gammaproteobacteria; order Coxiellales; family Coxiellaceae. The sequence continues at coordinate 3,413 of NVSS01000125.1, read as the reverse complement.
TGTATATGCCTTGTAGTATTGCTGCAAAAAGTGCAACCGTTTGCGTGCTAAAGGCTCTTTATAGCGACTTTTGCTCGTTAGCTTCTCCAAATCCTTGCCGCCGAGTCGATACTGTTCCCAGATGATTTTTGCTAACGGCCAATGATATTTATTTTTAATGATATTGTACAGCACCATGAATGTTGTGGTGCGCCCTACCCCTGCATGACAATGAAAATAGAGCCACGTACCCTTAGGCACCCGTCTTGCAAACGTTGTAAAATGGGCCGCTGTACGTTCGCGCGGCTTTGTATGATCAGTAACAAAGAAACGGACGTACCCCATGCCAAGCTTATGTGCAAGCTCGCGTTCAGACATCACGTTCTTTACGTTTAAGCGCTGCGCACTCACCTGACGCACATATCCTTTATGTGATTTTTTAAGGATGTGATACGCGGTGACAACACGTAACTTACGTAAGCGACGCAAACGCCAGGCTTGATCGGTCCGCACGCCTTTATTAGATAGGCCCATATTGGCCCAGTTCCGAGGCGCATACCAGCTAATCGGCGTCCCATTAATAAACCCATGTGATTCCTGGCGTAAATCGACAATAATGATCGGGGCATGTATGCGTCGCTTTATGCGTCGCAATTGAGTCTCAGAAAATTGACCACTTCCTATTTCCTTTAGCCAGGAGAGCGACGTTCCGCGTGTATCACGAAAATGTTTGGGATAAAGCGCCTGTTGCTGGCCATCAATAATCAGCAAAGGATAATGAAAGAAAGGATGTTTTGCCCAGGACACTGAGGTCGCACAAATTAGACACACACAAAACGTGACTTTATACCATTTCATCATCATCTGCTAGGCTCCGTTCAAACAGAATATGAAGTATAACACGCCCTATTACTGCTGACATCGTCCTTATTCCTATGCTATTATCCCCGATATCCCTAAGCGACCTGGAGACAACACGTGTTAAAGCGTCCCATTATAATTGATAGCGATGCTGACTTTGATGATTTTATTGCAATCACCTGGTTAAATGCATTGGCGGACATTGACATTAAAGCCATTACCTACATTGGCTGTGGCTGGTCTCGTTACCCCGATGGTTTTAATAATCTATTCGCATTCATGGATGCTATTCACCTAGACACCGACATTCCCATCGCCCTCGGTGCGCTGCAACCATTGTCTAAACATAAGTCTACCATACCGCCAAAATTACTATCTGATTCGAATAAGCTATGGGGTGTTAAACTACCAAAATCAACACGGTCACTCGCACCACAAAGCGCACATGATTTAATAATTCAAACCTGCCATCAATCATCCCAACCACTCACCATCATCGCTATTGGGCCATTGACAAATATCGCGTTAGCGCTGCAAAAAGACCCTCAAATCGCATCAAAAATTGATTGCATTTTCATTACCGGTGGTGCGCCGCTTGAGGAATACCAAGTGTATGGCCCCAATGCCGCACCTAACCATGCTGCTGGCAATGAACGAATTGATATTCATGCCTACAAAATAGTCTGTGATCACGCCATTTCGCTTTACAGTTTACTATCGCCGGCAGCAGAAAACCTTTCGATCGACACATTTTTATCAGCGTATGACCTTAAAACGAAAACCTCTGTTATCGCATTAATACATAAGCTACTTCAACAGGTCATGCGCTGTCAAAAAGATCAATCCAACTATACAGAAGCATTTTTATGGGATGTATTTACAGTGTACTGTTTTATGTATCAACAGTTTGAAGCGAAACAGGTGTGCTTTACTATTGACGAACGCGCCACCGACAAGGACTTCATTCAAGAAGCCACGCCAACGTCTGGTTATCGTCAGTGCTCGATTCATAAAATAGATAACGCCCCATTTATCAAGCGGTTCTATGACGATATCCTACACCATTACGGAGATAGCTAATATGTATTGTGTTCTTTTTAAAAGTCAGCTGAATAATCCAGATGATCCCAATTACGAGAAGATGGCTGAAAAAATGCTCGCACTTGCACAACAACAACCCGGGGTTATTGATTTTGCGCATTATCTATCCGCTGACTCTGATAGCAGGATGTCCATCATACACTTTGAATCAGAAGAGGCTATTAGCGCTTGGAAAAATAACGTCAAGCATCAAGTAGCCCAAAAACTCGGTAAAGAAAAATGGTATAAATCCTACCAAGTAGAAATTTGCGACGTACTAAGAAGCTATGGCAATGATTAAATGTGACGTGGTTATTATTGGTGCCGGTGCTGCTGGCCTTATGTGTGCCCTCACCACGGGTCAACGCGGCAAGTCCGTACACGTCATAGAAAGTGCCAATAAACCGGGTAAAAAAATCCTCATGTCGGGCGGTGGGCGCTGTAACTTTACGAACCTAAACGTCGGTCGCGAACATTTTATGTCGCACAACCCCCACTTTTGTCAATCCGCATTGAGTCGGTATACGCCATCACACTTTATCGAATTAGTTGAGAAGTACAATATCGCTTTTCATGAAAAAACATTGGGTCAACTATTTTGTGATGACAAATCAAAAGATATTTTAAACATGCTGCTCAGCGAATGTAATAGAGTATCCGCAAAAATACACTTAAATACACTTGTTAGTCAGCTCACAAGACAGGACAATGGCCGGTTTCGTATAACGACAAACAACGCTACGTTTGATTGTGACAAGGTTGTTATCGCGACCGGCGGCCTCTCCATTCCCACGCTGGGCAGCAGTCCGTTTGGTTATCAGATCGCAGAGCAGTTTGGCTTAAACGTATGGCCGACACGCGCTGGCTTAGTCCCTTTCACGCTGCATACCTCCGATAAAGAGCGCTTAGCACCGTTATCAGGTGTTTCAGTGGATTGCACCACAAACTGCAATGGTCAATCTTTTCGTGAAAACATGCTGTTTACCCATCGCGGCTTGAGCGGGCCTTCCATGTTACAAATATCCTCGTTTTGGAATCCAGGTGATGCCGTTACCGTTAATTTATTGCCTGATATAAACGTATTTGAACTCTTAAAATCCACGCAACAACAGCAGCCAAACGTGATCCTTAAAAATCTCCTCAGCCAACATGTTCCCAAGCGTTTTGCAGAAACGTGGCTCGCGCCCTATGGTGATAGTAAGCCCTTGCAATCGTATACCCATAAAACATTACAACAGATCGCTGATACCTTCCAGAAATGGTCAATCAAACCGAATAACACCGAAGGCTATCGTACCGCTGAGGTCACCTTGGGTGGCGTTGATTGCCATACGCTTTCGTCTAAGACATTTGAAACAAACAGCATCCCTGGCCTTTATTTTATTGGCGAAGTCCTCGATGTGACGGGCTGGCTCGGCGGCTACAACTTTCAATGGGCATGGGCGTCAGGCGTTGCTGCCGGTAATGCGGTATAGCCTCATAATTTATCATCT
>NVSS01000124.1 GCA_002732805.1 Coxiella sp. (in: g-proteobacteria) | reverse complement strand
TTAAAAAAATGCCAAAGAAATACGAGCCATTTGTAACGTATAATGAGCCTGTGGTGCTCATGGAACTCATAGAAGAGGAGCTGTTACTTGCTATCCCTATGATTCCACGTCATGATGAGGAAAATTGTCATGCCAATTTATCAAAAGATTTGATAAACTGATAAACAATGTGTCATAGTTATGTGTAATTATTGCACTTTTCGCAACTGCTGGGTGATCAGGATGGATCGTAATAGAGCGCTTATCAGTAGCTAGTTATATAAAACCGAGGTGAGAAATGGCTGTACAAAAAAACCGTAAAACTCGTTCAAAACGTGGTATGCGCCGTGCGCATGATGCGTTGACCGGAGCGACGCTTTCAACAGATCCAACGACAGGTGAAACGCATCGTCGTCACCATGTTGGTGCAGATGGTTTTTATCGTGGTCGTGAAGTCGTGGCAGTTGCTGACGATTTTGACGAAGACGACGAGTAGAGAGATTATAGATGACTGATGTCGTCGTATCGATTGATGCAATGGGTGGTGACCACGGTCCACGGGTTACCATACCGGCCGCACTTAAAATCCTAGAAAAACATGAAAATCTCAAACTTATCTTGGTTGGTAAGGAAGACATTTTGCATGCCATTTTGCAAAAGCATAAAGCGCAGCGTTTTATGGATCGTTGGTCTGTCGTCAATGCCACCGAAGTAGTGGCGATGGATGAATCGCCAGCGTTAGCATTACGCAATAAGAAAGACTCGGCAATGCGTGTTTCTATTAACCAAGTGAAAGAAGGGAATGCGGATGCGTGCGTCTCTGCCGGAAATACCGGCGCGTTAATGGCGACGGCACGTTTTGTCCTTAAAATGATTCCCGGCATTGATCGACCCGCAATTACAACGCAATTTCCCACACGCAGCGGCCGCCCCGTTCGCGTGCTTGACTTGGGTGCTAACGTGGATTCTAAAGTGGAACACCTGTACCAATTTGCTGTGATGGGCTCTATTTTGGCGCATGCCGTGGATAATATCGATAGCCCGAGTGTCGGCTTGCTTAATATTGGCGAAGAAGACAATAAGGGTAATGAACAAGTTAAGCAAGCGGGTGAGCTGTTAGCGAAATCGGATGCACTTAATTACATCGGCTTTGTTGAAGGCAATGATATTTTTACCGGCAAAGTAGACGTGGTGGTTTGTGATGGTTTTGTCGGCAATATTGTGCTCAAAGCATGCGAAGGTATTTCGAAGATGATCGGCCAGTTTTTGCGTGAATCCTTCATGCATGATACCTACAGTAAATTAATCGGTGTACTATCAAGACCCGTACTCAAACGGTTACGTAAAAAAGTAGATCCGCGCCACCACAATGGTGCAACACTAATCGGATTGAACGGTATTGTTGTAAAGAGTCATGGTAGTGCTGGCGTGTTTGCTTTTGGTGCGGCGATTGAAGAAGCGATCATTGAAGTTGAAAAAGATGTCGTCGCTGAGATTCGTGAGAAAGTGAAGAATGTGTTACAGGAGAATAATGAGTAATGCCTTACACCAAGATTATGGGTACCGGATCGTACCTGCCTAAAAAAATAGTAACCAATGCTGATCTTGAGAAAATGGTGGATACCACCGACGAATGGATTATGCAGCGTGTGGGTATTCGTGAACGCCATGTGATTGCGGACAGTACGGACACGACCGCGACGATGGCAGAGGCCGCTGCACGTAACGCGCTTGACGCAGCAGGACTGACACCCAACGATATTGGTTTAGTGATTGTCGGTACGGCATCACCGGTTAATTTATTTCCCAGCGTGGCGTGTTTGGTACAACAAGGCCTAGGCATTGATAACGACTGCCCCGCGTTTGATATTAATGCGGCATGTGCAGGTTTTGTTTATGCATTGAGTACCGCAGATCAATTTGTAAAACACGGTGCGGTTAAACATGCGTTGGTTATTGGTGCTGATTCGTTGTCGCCTTACGTTGACTGGACGGATCGCGGGACCTGTGTGTTATTTGGTGATGGTGCCGGCGCTGTGGTGGTATCAACGAGCGATGAACCCGGTATTCTTGCTTCTAATTTGCATTCAGCAGGGCGTTATGCCGATTTATTATTTGCACGTAACCCGCTTTGGAGTCCAAATGAATCGCGTTTTATCCAGATGGATGGGCGTGGCGTCTTTAAAGTGGCGGTGACGAAACTGGATGAGATTGTGGATCAAACGCTTGAAAAAGCAGGCATGACGAAGTCTCAAGTAGATTGGCTGATCCCACACCAAGCGAATGCACGTATTATCCAAGCCGTGGCGAAACGCCTTGATATGCCCATGGAACGTGTTGTGCTAACCATCGAAGAACACGGCAATACGTCGTCTGCTTCGGTGCCGCTCGCCCTGGATGTGGCCGTTAGAGATAAGCGTGTGAAACGCGGTGACGTATTAATGCTCGAAGCATTTGGCGGCGGTCTTGCTTGGGGCTCGGTTCTCGTAACCTATTAATGTATTCGGTGCCAGGCACGTACCAGGTACCATTTGGATACTTGTATCCCAAATGGTACCTGGTACGTGCCTGGCACCGATTGCTACTCGATTAGAAAGGACGTTTTATGTCAAATCATCTTGCATTTGTTTTTCCGGGCCAAGGCTCACAATCCGTGGGTATGTTAGCGGACTGTGCAGAACAATATCCCATCGTAATGGAAACCTTTAGCGAAGCTAGTGATGTCTTGGGCTATGATGTATGGCAGCTTGCTGCGCAGGGTCCCGCCGACAAATTAAATCAAACTGAATTTACACAGCCGGCTTTATTAGCCGCTGACATTGCTTTATGGCGTGTGTGGTGTGCTGAGCATGAGGAGCGTCCTTGTGTGATGGCAGGGCATAGCTTGGGTGAATTTGCGGCCTTTGTGGCGGCTGAGGCGCTCGTGTTTGGTGATGCCATTAAGTTGGTGGCACAACGTGGGCAATTTATGCAGGCTGCAGTGCCATCGGGTGAGGGAGCGATGGCGGCGATTATTGGTATGGATGACCAGCAAGTAGCGGTATTGTGTGAACAAGCAGCAGACGGTGAGGTCGTGACCCCAGCAAATTATAATTCTGTTGGCCAGATCGTCATTGCAGGGCAGCGAGCAGCGGTTGAGCGCGCAGTTGCGGCGGCCAAACCTGCCGGCGCTAAGTTAGCTAAATTAATTCCGGTGAGTGTACCGTCACATTGTGCGTTGATGCAGCCTGCAGCAGAGCAACTTGCCGCATCATTGAGCGAAATCAAACTCAATCCGCCCAAGATCCCTGTTATCCAAAATGTTGATATGGCCGTGCATACGACGCCGGCGGAGATTAGCCATTGTTTGGTTGAACAGCTGGTGAAACCAGTCCGTTGGGTGGGAACTATTCAAGCGATGCAAGCGCAGGGCATAACTGATGTCATCGAATGTGGTCCTGGCAAGGTATTGGCAGGATTGATTAAACGTATTTCACGGGAGTTGACGGTACGCCCTGTAGTGACGTAGTACAGAGGAGAGATTAAATGGATTTAACACGCAATTCTCAGGCAGCACGGACGTTGATATCCGTCTCCATTGCCGTTTTAGGTTATCTGATCAATTATTTCTTGAATTTATTTGTTGCCAAGCATACAGCACCACATTTTTATGGTGACTTTTCGGTGGCGGTACGTGTGTTGTTGATTGTCACGACATTGACAATGCTGGGTACGGATATAAGTACTAAGCGGTTTCTATCAAAATACGTGACGGATAATGATTATAAGAAAGCCGCTAATTTTATGCATTGGAATCTAAAACTAGTGCGCGTTACCTTTATTATTTGCTTGGTGGTTGCATTGGTTTCAGTTGCCATTGTACTTATTTTTGATCATATGGGCATTCACCCGATGGATAAATACCATATGGCCTTATATTTTTTATGGGTAGCACCCTTAGCGGCATTGGCTTTATTACTGGTTAGTTACATGATGTGCCATCAGCACTTTATTGTGGCGACCGCATTTGCCAATTTAGCGCGCTATGGGTTTTTGTTTGCGTACTTGGTTGTAGCGGTGTACTTATTTGATGATACGCTGGATTCGATGACACTGTTATGGGGCTTCATGGCTGTGATGTTTGTCATTATTATTTTGCAAATCGCATTTATGCGTTGGCGTGTCCCGCGACTGTTTTCAAGTGCCCTATGGGCACTGTCAAACTTAAAAAATAAATCGGGTGATCCCTCGCGACAGGAATGGTTAAAAACATCCATACGCTTGATTGTAAATGGTGCGGTGTATGTGTTGATTGGTTCAATGGACTTAATTATTTTAGAGATTTTCCACCCCGCTGAGGCGGATGTTGGGCATTATGCAGCGCTCTTAACCATTGTGGGAATCACCTGGGTTGTACCCGCGGCATCCTTTGATCTGTTGCGTACCAAAATAAGTTCGCTGATCGATTCCCCACGTGAATTACAAGCATGCGTAACCACATCGATTGGTGTGGCGGCAGCGATTACTCTGGTGTTAATTAGTATTATTGCAGCCATGGGGAAAATACTATTGTCACATTTTGGCCCTTCCTATGTGTCAGTGTATGACGCATTATTAGTGGTATTGGCGGGGTGTTTTATCGGTGTCATGGGTAGCGCATCCACTATTTTATTGGCATTTTCAGGCTGCGAATTAAAAATGTTGATAGTGACCTTGGGTGAATTTGTGGTGTTCGCTGTGTTAGGTTCTGTTTTGGCTTATTATTATGGCGTCATGGGTATGGCGATTGCCACATTGTTGGCTATCTCCCTTAAAGTGATTGCCATGGTGGTACTGGCAAAACGTATGTTATCGGTGAAACCGCTTGTCCTATTTTAGAGATTGATGAAGGATATATGCTGTTAAATGAAATGGAAATTTTTTATTATGTTGTTAAATTTCCAAGCGTTTCACGAGCAGCACAACGACTGAATCTTTCGAATTCGCATGCCAGTAAGAAAGTCGCAAAGCTTGAGGCAGAGCCTGAGGCTAAATTGTTGACGCGCAGCACCCGTAAACTGAAATTGGTGAGGTGTTTTATGCGCATTGTGCACGTTTAGTTGAAGAAGCCAGTGAGGGCTATACGGCGGTTAGTGAGTTTAGTGACGAGCGGTTTGGATTATTAAAACGAACAGCGCCACCTGCATTTGCATCCTATGTACTGCAACCGTTACTGGTTGCGTTTGCCGTGGGTTCTGCGTCGGGCGACTGTGATGCATTTTGCATTGCCCATAGCGTAAAAAGATCTAGGCCCGCTGCTGAAAGCGTCACAATGCCGGCGACATTAAGTTTGCTTGCTAGATTGGCCTTTTGCAGTTGGAGTGAGAGTCTATCGCGGACGCCTCTTATGTTAACAAATAGTCCGAGTCCTTTTGTGTTTTGTTGTTCTCTCATGATGAATACCTCTCTTTGATGATTGTCTACGTATTAACGTAGCTGAGGTGTTAGGACGATATTTTCCATACGACATGATAATAGTCAAAAAAGAAGAACATTAATTCCGTGTAGAAATAGCTAATTGAGCGCTATTGGCATGAAAACGGGTGATGATCGTTGCATTGCAGGCCGCATTGCAGGCCGCATTGCAGGCCGCATTGTTGAGAGGCTGTTGGCCCGCCCACCCAAAATCATGCGAAATGAGTTTAATTTGATCAATGCTCCATGTTATACTAGAAACATTGTCACACGGATAAAGTGAGATATCTGCTCAAGGAGGCTAAGGATGAGAACGTTTAGGGTCAAATCAAGTCGTCTAAAGTTAACTGGTCTTTTCGTGATTGTCGCGGTGCTTGGTTTAACGGCCTGCTCAAACCTCGGCGGTCAGTATAAACAGGTGCTCGCATGGGGCAGTAAAGGCACAGGTGATGGCCAATTCCAATACGTTGAGGATTTCGCTTTTAATCGGCGCGGTCAGCTTTTGATAACGGATGCGCTTAACTCTAATGTGCAAGTCTTTACGCGCGATGGAAAATACATTAGTCAGTTTGGTGGCAAAGGATCACAGCCGGGTAGTCTTGAAAAACCAGAAGGGATTGCTGTTGACTCTGCGGGCAATATTTTTATTGCGGATTACTTAACCGGCTATATCAAAAAATACGATAAACATTACAAATGGGTGAAGACGTTCTCCGGCTTAGGTAGCAAGCCGGGTCAAACACAAGAATCTGAATTTGGTTGTTATAACGCAACCAACGGATTGCTTTACTTTGCTGATGCTGGGAATAACCGTGTCGATGTCTTTAATACGGAGGGCGTATTTCAATTTATATTTGGTGATCGTGGCCAGTACAAGCTCAACCGCCCTGAAGCGGCAAAATGTGCACGCAATGGTAATATTTACGTGTCTGATCTCGGTAATAACCGCGTGCAGTTATATACGTCTAAAGGTGTGTTTATAAAGCAATGGGGCAAACGTGGCAGGGGCAATGGTGACTTCAAAAAACCAGCAGGTGTTGCGGTGGGTCCTAAGGGAAATATATTTGTTACAGAAATTGGTAATGATCGCGTTCAAAAATTTGACGCGCAGGGTACCTTTATTACTAAATGGGGTGAAAGCGGTAATGGCCCTGGCGAGTTTAACAACCTCCACGGTATCATCGTGGACCCAGAGGGTAATGTTTATGTGGCTGATACGGCAAATAACCGTGTTCAGAAATTTAGTCTAACGTAACAATTGATGGCCTATTGAGACACGTTGATGAAACAAAAAATCAATACAAATACGAACTTGTTGCGATTGCTCGGGGTGACGATTGTCTTGAATAGCGTATTACTGGCCTTTTTGATTGTGTTTTTCATGATATCCTTTCAATTTGTATGGAACGATTATTCACACTTTCAGACACTCACTAAACAAAAAGAAGCTGTCCTGCAGATGAATACCGCGCTTCAGGTGCTTCAAAATGATGTACAGAGTATTGTGCGAGGCAATACACACAAAAAAATTAACGAGGCATTAGTCAAAAATAAAGAGTTGTTAGATTACTGGGATGACTATGTCGACATTTCTAAGGAAAGCGAATCTGATATTGACTTGTCGTATATACAAGAATATGAACCGATGGTTGCTAACTATCGCCATGCGGTAACGCAAACACTACTTAGCTATAGGCAAGGAAAGACAGCGGTAGCAAATGCGCTTTATAAATCAAGTGTCGTGCATAACTTTCGACGGATAAACTACTTTATTCGCGATAGCTTGGCTGAAAAAACATTGGCAGCACAATTATATGCAGAGTTTAAGGACTTCTTTCCTCATAATGCAGTTGAGTATTTTGTATCTTATTATGATTATTACC
>NVSS01000123.1 GCA_002732805.1 Coxiella sp. (in: g-proteobacteria) | reverse complement strand
GGACCACTATCCCTTACGTTTGATGCGTCCCAACTTGATGTCCAAGCGCTCAACAAAATCATCGCTGCAGCAGAATCAATATACTTAGGTGGCAATTCAGTGACATTTTCCAACCTAACCAGCATTTACCCGCCGCTGCTTAAGCTTATGGAAAAAGGCATGTCGCTCTCCCTTAAAAACTTCAAACTCGCATTGCCCGATTCACAAGCAATCCAAGCGAACGTGACCGCGCATTTTGCGGCGCAACCGAATGGCTTGTCCATACTCCATATTGGAAAAGGCATCAGCCTGAACGGTAACCTCTCGCTACCACGCGCCTTTATGCTCCAACAATTGACCGGGTTCTTTCAAGACATGATTGCCAAAAAAGAACTATCAACAGACCCCACCCTGGCAGGCACGCGTGCAAAAGCAACATTAGCACACTGGGTTGGCAACAAAATGTTCATAACAGGCGCCAATACAAGCCTTAAAACACAGTTCACTATTAAAAATGGGGAAATAAAGGTCAATGGCATTGCCCCCAACTTTGCGCTAACACATACAACAAAAAAACGTTATAATAACTCACCCATAAACAAAGGATAATGCAATGCGTAAATTAGTTTATACCCTATTGACCTTAGCCGTTATCATTGTAGCCGCGCTCTTAGTATCGCCCTACTTTGTCGGATCAGCGGTCCAATCACAATTTCAAAATCAAATAACGGCGCTTAACAAGAAATCGCCTTACGTCACGATCACCGCAGATAACTACAAACGTCATTGGTTTGAATCAACGGCCGATGTGAACGTTAATTTTCATACACCCACGGGCCTTGGTCTCCCCGCCAGCTTCAACAAAAACATGACCTTCAACGCAATCGTCAAGAACGGTCCTGTCTTCAAAACAGCGGGTGGCTTCCACACGGGTAAAGGCGCACTTGTTATAGAAGGTACGACACCTCAGTTCAAGGGAAGTATGAGTGCCATCATAAAATGGAACAACAAACTCGACCTCGAAGCGAATATTCCTACCTTAACGTTCACTGATAGCTCACAAGACAAATTCACACTCACCGGTATTACGGCAACCACAACCCACGGCAGTGGCAACAACATGGTCCATACGGTCACCTTGGAAAAACTTAATATTACGACTCCAAAAGACCAAGTGATGAATGTCAATGATGTGAAAATATCAGCCGACGGCGCAACGGATCAAAATCTGTGGCTTGGAACCGGCAGTTTCTCAATCGACAGCATTACTGCAGGACAAGAAATGAATGGCAAAACCATGGCCATGGGCAACCTGAAAAATATGACACTGCGCTTTAACGCCACCACGACCGATAACGGTGCTAAATTTAACTCAGATATTGCACTTAACATCGAATCTGTGGAAGCCATGGGTAAAACAGTTAAGCCCATCACACTCAGCTACGGCATCAATGGCGTCAACATTAAATCCTATAACGGATTAGCAGGCACCTTGAAGAAAATGCAAGACAACGGCTCGCTACAACATCCTAGTGCGGCACAGACAGTAGCCCTAGCACAAGGCCTTGCCGGTATCATTGAACCTGGGTTTCAAGTTAAGCTCAACAAGCTGTATGTTGGCTTACCTAAATCCATCGCCTCCAGCCCGATTTCAGCGCAAGCACAAGTCACCTTAAAACCGATTGACAACTTGTTGCAAAAAATCATGGGTAGTGCGACCTCAGCGGCAGCACAACGTGAATCAACACATAGTACCCGTGATGCTGTCATCTCAGGACTGACCCATACCCAAGCACAAGCAGGATCAGCAAATGCGCAAAATGCACAACAAATGCAAATGCGCTTAATGCAGTCCTTACCGATGATTACCGGCAGCTTAATGAAAGCACTCAACGCTGACGGCAACGCATCCGTACCTCAAAACTTGCTGATGCAAGCGTTGACTGGGCATTACACCGGCATCTTGTCGAAAGTAGCGGCACGTGGAACGCCTGTTTCACAAACAGCACCACAATTAGCAAAAGAAGCTTACGACTATTTGGTCAGCAACAAAATGATGATTCCAAATAGTGATGGCTCCGTGAAATCGGCCTTCACCTTTAAGGATGGTAAGCTACTTATCAATGGTGCGACGCCTGCGCTCAAGCTACCGATGCCAGGTACCCGCAGCCCTGCAACATCGGGGACTACTAGCCAGCCTGCACACCCAAGTGCAGCGGCGCCTAGCCATCAGGCTGCCCCTTGACCATCGACTACGCAAAACAAACACCACAACCGCGGTTTAGGCGCCGCGGGTTGTGGCTCCTTTCGATTATTATTATTCTTGCTGTAATTTGCTTTGCTGTCGTGTTCTTTTATAAGCACAAACACAATACGCAACAAACGAAACAGCCCGTACACCTCACACAACACAATTATAAACCCGTCATTGAAAAATTGGCGATCCCAAAACAACAGTTTGATTTTTACAACATGCTGCCTAAAATGCAGGTAGCTGTTAACAAGAAAAATCCACATGCTGCTCAAGTAGCTGCTGGCCAACCTTATTTTCTACTTCAAGTAGCCACCACCTCCGACACCGTCGCCGCACAAAAATTGGTGACAAAACTGGGTGTCATGGGCGTTTCAAGCTATATGAAACCCTACACGACAACAGACGGTAAATCACTCTACCGCATTCTCGTGGGACCTTACTTAACTAAAAAGAATGCGAATACCGATCAAGCCTACTTACATACAAATCACATCAACAGCATGCTGCTCAACCTAACTGCCACGCAATAAATTCTAACTAACACTGGTAACTCACCAGTCCCGGTGCCACAGGCGCACTCGATTTATAACTCGACATCACAATGATAATAAAGAGCAATACCATCGCGGCACATGCGCCTAAAAATAACTCAAAATGACAACCGCTATTTCTACGTGGAAATAATGGCTGACATAGATACCTGTTTACTCTGTACAACTCAATGCCTTGAATTATGAGACATCGCCCCCATTTGTTAACCTAATGAACGAATTCACATTGAGGAAGACTCTATGCAACAATTTAGAGGTACAACAATTTTATCCGTACGTCGTAATGGCAAAGTTGTGATTGGCGGTGATGGACAAGTATCCATGGGTAATACCATCATGAAAGGTAATGCCCGAAAAGTGCGCCGGCTCTATAACAACAAGGTAATTGCTGGATTTGCGGGGGGTACTGCAGATGCATTCACCCTATTTGAACGTTTTGAAGGAAAGCTGGAAAAGCACCAAGGCAACTTAGTACGCGCAGCTGTTGAGATGGCCAAAGATTGGCGCACCGATAAGATGCTACGCCGACTCGAAGCATTGCTGGTGGTTGCCAACAGCGAAGCCTCACTGATTTTATCTGGTAATGGTGATGTGATTGAGCCTGAAGAAAATCTTATGGCCATCGGCTCAGGCGGACCTTTCGCCCAAGCGGCTGCACGCGCCCTACTCCACAATACAAAATTATCTGCTAAAAATATCGTTGAAAAAGGATTAAATATTGCGGCTGATATTTGCGTGTACACAAATCATAACCTCACGATCGAAGAACTCGAGAGTGACACATAAGCGAGAATACTATGCCACACGAAAATAGCACCATGACGCCCAAAGAAATCGTTTCCGAACTCGACAAATTTATTATCGGTCAAGGCAATGCCAAACGTGCCGTTGCGATCGCGTTGCGTAACCGTTGGCGCCGTATGCAGCTTGATGAAGAGTTGCGCCGTGAGATCACACCCAAAAATATTTTAATGATCGGACCTACCGGTGTCGGTAAAACTGAAATTGCGCGACGCTTATCGCATCTTGCGAATGCGCCCTTTATTAAAGTGGAAGCCACGAAGTTTACTGAGGTTGGCTATGTGGGACGTGATGTCGAATCGATCATCCGTGACCTGATGGATATTTCCATCAAAATGGTACGCAAAATCGAAATGAAAAAAGTCAAAATACGCGCTGAAGAAGCGGCTGAAGAGCGTATTCTTGATGCGTTGATCCCTAATCCGCGCGGCGAACTTAAAGGCGAGCCCAAAAAAGAGGACGCCGAACCTAAGAAAAAAGACGATTCAGCCACGCGTCAATTATTCCGCAAAAAATTGCGTGAAGGTAAATTGGATGACAAAGACATTGATGTAGACATCCTTTCTGGAAACCCGGCCTTTGAAATTATGGGCCCACCCGGAATGGAAGAAATGGTTGGCCAACTACAAACCATGATGGAAGGCATGTCTGATCGCCGCGCCAAAGCGCGCCGCATGAAAGTAAAAGCCGCGCTGAAGCAACTGACGGAAGACGAAGCGGGTAAACTCATCAACGATGATGACCTTAAAACAAAAGCCGTTCATGCCGTTGAACAAAATGGTATTGTCTTTCTGGATGAGATTGACAAAATTGTACGTCGCTCAGAACAAAGTGGCGATGTGTCACGCGAAGGTGTGCAACGTGACTTACTACCGCTAGTAGAAGGCAGCACCGTCGCTACGAAATACGGCATGGTCAATACTGACCATATCTTATTTATCGCCTCCGGCGCTTTTCATCTGGCGAAACCCGCTGATTTAATACCAGAATTACAAGGCCGCTTCCCGATTCGTGTTGAACTGGATGCCTTAAAAACAGGCGACCTCATGCGCATCTTAACGGAACCCAACGCCTCCCTCACAGAACAATACGTGGCTCTAATGAGCACGGAAGGGTTTGGATTGACGTTTGCGGAGTCGGGCATACAGCGTATCGCGGAAATTGCACAACAAGTGAATGAAAAAACCGAAAACATTGGTGCACGACGCTTACATACGATTCTGGAACGCTTATTAGATCAAATTTCATTTGATGCATCAGATAAAGACGGCAAGTCTGTAACGATCGATGGCAAATACGTCGATAAACAATTAGGTGAACTGGCTGAAGATGAAGATCTGAGTCGTAGTATTTTATAACGCCCTGTAGCGTTGGTGAATCACAGAGACTAGGAAAACAGCTTCCCTGGTTTCGGTTGATTCACCAACTGTTGTTCACGATAAATCAAAACAAGCTCACCCAGCTCTAGATCGATATCAGATTAAAACCATCATATAGGAAGCCGTGGCTTGTAGTGCTCAACTCATTAACTAACCGATGGCAGGTTTCCCACAGATAGTACGCTCATTAGAGCATACTCCATACCTTAGCCTAACTTTATGGAGCATGACCCACGGTTCAGTGCCTATTGGCCCCTTTGGGCTCAGTGAGCGTGCATGTAAACGTCACAGGGGGATAGCTTTTCGGATAAATAGCGGGCTTGTCGACGCAATCCTGTATATTAGGTGCCGGTATAAGCAAAAGCCGGAGCCCTAAAGTATCAAAGACGTTAGGAGCTGTTTTAGCTACATACGTACTATTGGCCGAAATTATTGTATTTACGATTTTTGCTCTCGTCCCTTTTTTAGTTATCATACCATACGTGGCATGTACAAGCTTAGCACTAGGCGAGCTTATTTTGCAGGTAATAGTTGTGCTCTCGCCCCTAATATCGTCTGCAGGAATAAACACACCCTCACCACTACACCAATACGGCGCGTTCTTATCTTTACGATAGTAACCTATAGAACAGGTTACAGGAACGTTCAGCTCCAACTTGACCCCTGATTGAGGACAACTTGACTTGGGATCAATTGGTGGGGTCACGGCCATGGCTATGCCTGAGAATGAACCGCAACATAGACTAAACGACAAACAGTATATAAAACGTAATTTTGGCATGACATCCCTCTTCCGTGATTACTTTAAAAGTATATATATTGTACACCGATGGAGTAATAATTTGCAACATTACAGTTTTCCAGGGCGTCTCTCTTTTAGCGGCGCTATTGAGAATGATTACGAGCTTAGGTAATAGCAGGGAAATATTAGGGAAGTATTAAATAATATATAGAGTTATTCGTTAAATCAGTGCGTTATGAGAAAGAGGTCCTCAAAGAAGCTAGAGGTGATTCCGCTTCTGTGCTCTCTCCAGCCCCTTCGCTAACTGACGCTTTCTGAACAACGTCTGCGCTCTCTTTATTTAGGCACATTAGACCGTGGAGATGTTCATTAGCAAACGCAGTAGAATGTTCCAGACCAGGCGTCAAGTAACACGCTCTGGTGTCTGCGTCAAAGCCATAAATACAAATAGGCTTGTCTAGTACGCCAGCCTCACGCTGAATCAAGCAATAAAGCAAGTCATCCTCTGTTGTATAAAACGCATATCCAACAGCAGCGGGAACGCCTGCTTTAGAGCAATACAACGCAATATCGGGGTTTCGAGTGATTGCCGTTACCGCTAGCTCGGGTATAAACCACTCACGTGCTGCTGACATGACGAACAATAAAGGAGACGGCGTCATTGCTCTTGCAAGCGGAGGCGGCTGAGTCCTTATTCCTACTCTTTTAAATTGTTGTGCACCTTCATTTCCGCCACTCATAACATACCCCTTGGTAAGTTCATTTTATGCGCAGGTTGCGCCACTATAACTAGGCTTGTCCAGCACTACATACCTGTCTAACCTGCTATTTTTTTGGTACTATTCTCTAGCAAATAACAATGAGAAGCAGCATGACACAAGAAGCACCCAAAACTACCCACTTCGGCTACGAAGAAGTCCCAATTGATCAAAAGGTTAAGCGTGTTAGCGCGGTATTCCACTCAGTTGCTGATCAATATGACCTGATGAACGACCTCATGTCCCTCGGCATGCACAGACTGTGGAAACGGTTTGCGATCGATAAATTAAATCTACGCCCTGGACAAAATGTACTGGATATTGCTGGTGGCACCGGTGATTTGACCGCCCGTATCAGCCGCAAAATTACCGCGAGTGGCACGGTCTATCTTGCTGATATTAACGAATCCATGCTCCAGGTAGGGCGTAGCCGCCTACTCGACAAAGGCATTACCAATAATGTTGAGTTCGTGCTCGCCAACGCAGAATGCTTACCCTTTTCACCTCAATTTCTAGACCGCATTATTATTGGCTTTGGTCTGCGTAACGTGACCGATAAGGCCGCTGCCCTACGCTCCATGTATCAGTGCTTAAAGCCGGGTGGCAAATTAGTGGTGCTTGAATTTTCAAGACCCACCCTCGATCCACTCGCCAAACTCTATGATGCTTATTCGTTTAAGCTACTGCCGAAAATCGGCAAATGGGTTGCCAATGATGAAGACAGTTACCGTTATCTTGCCGAATCGATTCGCCAACACCCTAATCAACAAACACTGAAAACCATGCTGCAAGACGCAGGCTTTGATGATTGTCATTACCACAATCTCTGTGCTGGCGTCGTGGCCGTTCATACAGGATACTAATACTAATGCTTGATTCCGTACTTATGCTCCTTGAATC
>NVSS01000122.1 GCA_002732805.1 Coxiella sp. (in: g-proteobacteria) | reverse complement strand
CTCACAATGCCAGCCGGTCCCGCGCCGATAACGGCCCATGCGAATGACATAATTATTCCTTTGCATCATGTACAGTTGGGCACATTATAGCAAAAAGTGGCTGAATCATGGCATATCTTAATATATTGTTAAGCTTGACGGGCTATACTAGCGGCAATTATTTGTAATGAGAGTAAATTATGTCACGTACAGCAGGCCCATTATCACCACTTAGCCCTCCTAAGTCAGCGAGTGCTGATCACGACCGTTTGGCATGGCAGCAACGGCAACAGCGCGCTGTGGCGGCTCAACGCCATTGGGGCCACGAACAGTGGCAGCAACGTTTGCAAGTATTGATGGGTGCTGGTGATGCGACGCCAGCGGCGGCAATGCGTCAATTGCTTGTAGAAGTGATGACGGCCGGTTCGAGTCCCGGTGATGCAAATATTACAGTGGGCCAACATGCCGTTGCCAATTTTTTAGATCCAACATTAGGGCTGACACAATCAATTGCCAAGCGCGACGCGCGCATTGAGGCGGTGAAGAGACCGGGTGAATGGGTGCGTGATGATGAGATTGCGATGGTTGCGCGTGCGCTTGATGTTGGTTTAGTGACACACGTTCCTGAGGGCACGGAAAATGCGACTGCATTTTCTGCAACACGCGTTACCTGCGAAGCAGATCGTGCAAATGCACCTGTATTTCATGTGGTTAACGACGGTGGCGCACACTGGAGTCCAGCACTAGTGACACCGGAAACGGCACGCCATGAGCGCCCTACCATACGACAGCTAAGCGTGCCAGGTGATGGCGATTGTGGACTACACACGCTAGCTGTATTGGTTAATAAACACTTAGACATTAAACCCAAGGATGCACCTGCAGGGCCGCTGCCGGTTACTGTGCGTGAGTTTGAAATGGCACAGAATGACACGGTACTGATTCAGTCGCGCCAAGAAGCGCTCGAAACACATATTGCTGTGAAATTGGCAGCTGGCGAAACGTCATTGGAGACTTTGCTTGAAACAGCGCAGACATTACAAGCATCCACTAACGGATCAGGTGATTTTAATTTCGCAGATCTCATTGAGCGTGTTTCGCATAACGAGGCAGGTGATACGCGTGCTGAATTGACAGCAGAATTAAGCGCTAGTTTGGCGGCGCGTGCCGGCGTTAGCGAAGGCGACACTAACCTATTGAAATCTGCTATCGAGACACACAAAACCAGACCAACCACTCCTGCATTATTTCAGCCAGAAGCGGACCAATCAGACAGTGACACCAAAACGCCATCGCCATCCTCAGGCGGTTAATAAATTTATCCTACATATCAACATGTTACGAGAGTCCTGCGGCTCACTGCGTTGTCGTCAGGCATCGCAAACACTCACCCTAAAGTTGACTTCATTTAAGATTACGTTAAGGCTATGATGCTATCCTGTCGTCAAGAATACTATATATGACAACTTAGGTGACTTTTATGCCCGATCAAAATATTGGACAGATCCAAACAGCGCTGCGTAATAGGCAGCAGCAACGACTAAACGCGGAGCAACGCGCAGCCCTTGAGGACGCATTGCTACAGGTAATCACAGCAGACACGGACAATACGGCTGGCAACGCCTGCCCTGACGCTGATCCGACGAAAGTAGCCTATAAAAACTCTGGTTTAGCAACGCTAATCAGGCTTCCTGCTGGCGATGAAACAGCACAGCTTGATGTTCGAGAAGAAGCAAAGACCTTGCGTACGGAAGCGCTGTCCCTTTATGTGCACTGTCGTTTGCTAGATGAAGCGACGCCTGATGCGATCCGCAAAGAATTTTTCAGCCTCGGCCGCGAAGCGGATATTGAATCTGCTCATTTTCTTGAGTTTCTCAAAAAACATCGCGGTCAACTAGGCTTAAGCGCGACCCTGACGGATGAGAAGACAGTTGACGGCACATTTGTAGAAGATGACGCAGGAACACGGCACAACTTATTCGACCTCACCGGCCGCCAACTTGCTCTGAACGCTATTTCTGGCGAAGCAGATACGCCTAAGCTGGCAGCTTTTGTAAAGGCGGGTACTGATGACGAAAAGCGCACCGCTCTCGCGGCAGTGGTAGGCAAGGCGTTAGGTTTAGATGATGGGGGCGCATTGACGGCCGCTATGACACATGGCTTCGCATCGAATGGCGCCAACTTGAACATGCTTGCAGCCGCGGCTGGGCGGACACTTGTCTATGCTGCATTTCATGCCGAGACGGGCATGGCTGAGCTATCTGCTATTTGCTCGCCAAATCAAGAGACAAGTCGTGCCGAGTTACGTGCAATAGCGAAAGGCAACTTTGGTTATGACGATGCAGATAATGCCGATTTTGTACGTATTATGGAAGCCTCTATGCCTGATGATGCGCTTCCCAGTATAAAACAGGCAGCAGCACAGCGCGTTATAAGCCACGTCATATCGGAATTAGAGCCGGCGCCCCGTTTTGAATTGTTCGCAAAGCTAGCTAAAGCAGTCGATGCTGCTGCAGTGCGTGTAGTATTCGATGCCGTGCCTGTCGCTAGCCCTAATCTGGCTGCCGCTCTAACGGACGTTGCCGC
The DNA here is from genome assembly GCA_002732805.1 of Coxiella sp. (in: g-proteobacteria). Taxonomy (GTDB): domain Bacteria; phylum Pseudomonadota; class Gammaproteobacteria; order Coxiellales; family Coxiellaceae. The sequence continues at coordinate 4,865 of NVSS01000122.1, read as the reverse complement.
TACCGAGTTTAAGGATAAAGCATTTAACCGCCGAATGGGGAAGCAAGTGCATCATGTTGAGCCATACATGCATCACAAAGCACTTAGTGCACTTGATAAGTTTGTTGCACACACGACTGATGCTGATACGCCATCGCATGTGCGTTGGGTACTTGGCGGCCCTGGTGCCACTAACCCTGCCACTAATGGTCGTGACGGGAATGCTCGTGCTCAATTTACGAAAGAAGAACTGGAAGCATTAGTTGGATTTGATATGCCAGCAGCATCTTTAACCGATGCAATGGCGGCACGCCTATTAGAGGGGTTACCACTTCATTCCGCTGTCGTACACAGTACGATTGAGCATGTTTCTAATTTCACACTGACCGGCGACTTGATGCGCCTTGATGTGCCGGATGCCTGCGTCATTCCGTGGCTAGGCGTGGCACATATACCGACGCAGGCAGACAAACAAGGCCCACCTAATCTTAAGGGGGCGTTACAACCTGCCAACGGTAAAGCGTTACTGATTGAATATGCAAAGCGCTTGCAACACTTGCAAGAGCTGGTAAGGGTGGACCTTAAAGCAGACCGTGGGGCGACATCAGAGGCCGTGAGAGTGGCTATCGGTCATGCTCGTGATGCCGCGACGGAATTCCGTCGACGTGTTAATGCAATTGCCACAGACGCTACCCGGCCGGGCCCGGTGAAACTACAAATGGCTGTTTTTTTAAAAGCGCTTGATTCACGCCTCACTGCTTTAAATGAAATGCAAGAATACTATATTGCAAAAGCAGCCTTATGCAATACTAGGATCGCAGCAACTCCGAATGCAACCGAGCTTTCTGCTGCAGACACTGCAGCATTGAAACCAAAACTAGGCGCGGCTTGTTTAGCCTTTCATGAGGCAGTGCGCCATTCTAATGAGGCATGGGCATCAGATATGTCAGTTGCACCGCACATGATGACCAATGGCGATGGTGAGGTGTCGATGACCTCTAAGGCGGCACCAGCAGCGCAAACCAACGCCGAAATGAAAGCAGCAATGGAGCGGGGTGAGAAGGAAGGTATTTTTACCAGCGTTACCTTTGAAGAAGTGAAGGAAGTAGACGGTAATCAGATATTGAAGTTCAAGGCTGAGGCTGAGGGAATGGGTAAGGTTGATGCGGAGCACCGGATTGCTAAAGACACAAAGGAAGCGACGATTACGGCATTTGGATCACCGGCACAGGTTGCTAAATTTTTGGCATTAGAGAAAAAAGCTGATTTAATGCGTATGGGTATTGTCAATATATATGGTAATCCAACACCAAATCACGCAGCCTTTACTTTTACGCTAGATGCGAGTGAAGTGACGGTTAAAGGCATGGTTGGTGACGCAGGCAGCGAGGACAAAAAAGGATTCATGGATCTACTTTCCCGTGAGCTTGGCAAGGTATTTGGTGACACCTATAAAGGCCTTCAGTCGAGCCAAATGGGAGCGACGATGACACGCCCTTCGTTTGCTAACGCTGGGCGTAGCAGCACCTTTGCGCCGCCTGCTGGGAATACAGCGCGGACAGCAGAAGATGTTTTTTCAGGGGACTCGCCAAGAATGGCTAATTAAAACAACCTGACACATACAGTTACACGGCGGACAAAATGTTCGCCGAAACCCCTTAAAATCAATGGATTCTTCACTTCGCAAGCGAGTCGTTTGTGCGATATATCTCAACGACATGTAATCAATGCTCACGTATTCATAGCTGACTTTGTAGATGTGCCTATTTAACTATCACTACTATCTTATTGATTTTAAACGATATACGTCATATATCGCCTATTTTGCACTATTTTAGCGCACTATTATCGAAAATCACGTCTTGTTCATTTCAATCGGCATGGTAAAGTGATCTCAGTTTAAGGAAAGCGTTCAGGGACTAGCTAGAAGGAAATAGCATCAGGGATCGGTTGAGGTGTGGCTTAACCGAAACAAAGACTAAGGATAGAGCGATTGGTATGGAACACCAAGAAGGAAGGCGGGTTTACCCGCCTTCCTTTTTTTTAGCGCATTATCGACTGATCTTTTCCGACAAAATTGAAAGCTTACTTTGCCTCTACGGCGGGGAGTGCACGTTTAAACCCTTGCTGCAGACGCGCTTCTTCATCATCGCGGCCGCGTTGCGCAAGTCCAGATCCAAACAATGTTTGTAAGATAACCGGCGTTAACGCGGTGAGGTCTTGTTGTTTAGGGCGTTGTTTATTTGTCTGTACTGCGAATGCTTTAAACGTTACAAGCATCGTTGTCGTCACTGTATTTGCAAAGCGGTGCGTATCCTTATGCATGAAGTCACTATTGGCACATGCTGTAGCGGTTTCATGATTAACGTTATCCTTATGAAATTGTTTGGCATAGCGTTTATAAGCGATCGTTCTAGCAATGGCGCGCATGTAATCTTCTTGTCGACCGGCTGTATGATGGTCACAGGCTTCTTTGTGGCACGTTTCAATGCGTGGATGGAACGCGGGATGCGCAGCAGCGAGCTTTAAGTCAGCCAAGCTGGGTGGCGTGGGTTGAGAAAGTGTATCCATGACCTTAAGCGCAGCTTGTGGCGAGTGTACACGCTCAATACCTTTTTTTATCGTTTCTTTTGCTTCAGAAGGCACATCGCCTGCCGCAATGCTTTTATCTAATGCGTTAAATGCTGCCGCCTTAGACGTTTCAAGGCTGCTCGTCAGGTTAGCCATTAGTGTCTCAAGAAGTGCTTGGTAAATAGAGAGTGTTTCATCAAAAGCGGCATTTGCTTCTGCAATATAACGCGCATTGGCTGATGTGCCACCGGATCCTGCTAATACAGGCGCGTGTTTTTTTTCCTGCTTTCGAAGAAAGCCACGTTGGAAGTCATAGAATCGGTTGGCTAATCTGACGGTCATAGCGAGTAAGCGTGCACGAAAGCGTGCCTCGTTAGACCTTGGAAATCCGCTGTTTGTCGGTGTCGTCATGATTGAGCCTCCTCATTACTACTATATCCCGTAGTGTAGCAACCTAAGATTAAACCAATCTTAATAACTTGTATTTTCTGCCATAATAGCGACAATAGTACTCCAGCATATTGATTGTTATCATGAAAAGGATGCGCAAATGTATATCAAAGAGTCCGAGCTTGTATTTAATCAAGACGGCAGTATTTATCACCTGAACCTCCACCCTGAGGAGTTGGCCAATATGGTCATCTTGGTGGGTGATCCGGGCCGTGTGCCCCGTATTAGCCGCTATTTTGATTGTATCGAGGTGGTCAAGGAACGGCGTGAATTTTTAACGCATACGGGCTATATGGGAAATCAACGTGTTAGCGTGATCTCAACCGGTATCGGGGTGGGGAGTATCGATGTTGTGATTAATGAGCTGGATGCGCTGGTTAACGTGGATTTTAAGACCCGTAAGGCTAAGGAGCACTTAACGCAATTACAATTGGTGCGCTTAGGTACGTGTGGCGGTCTGCAATCACATATGCAGCTGCACGATATTGTTTATTCGTCGTATGCATTTGCCTTTGATGGCCTGCTTGATTTTTACCGGCAAACACTCAATAAAACAGAAGCTGAACTATTAGCAGCGGTGACCCAACACTTCAAGGGATTGCCGGTGCTCAGTAGCGCTTATGTGACGGAGTCTACCTTGCCACTTGCAAAACTGGATGTTAAGCGTGGTGTCACATTGACGTGCGCAGGATTTTTTGGACCGCAATGCCGCAGTGTGCGCGCGCCGTTGATGGATTTTGACTTTTTTGAATGCGTGCAAAGCTTTCACTTTAAGGATTTACCGGTGTTGAATTTTGAAATGGAAACGGCGCCAATCTTAGCATTAGGCCATTTGTTAGGGCACCACTGCGCGTCATTAAGTACGGTTGTGGCCAATCGTGTCACACATGAGTTTTCTAAAGATACGGATGCGGCTGTAACACAACTGATAGAGTGCTTTTTCGAGCAGCTTGCGTAACGAGTCGGTGAGGTATGTTTTTACGCATTTATAACGGCATCGAGAATTTTTTCAAGCTGCTTAATAAGGTAGAAGGGAACACTTAGAATATTGTTTTCAAAAGAGAGCGGTGCTTGAGAAATTTTAACCCCTATTTTTGATTTTTTCTCTTGCATGAATAGATGTAACGATTTGAGGCGGCCTGTATTTCCTGATTTCACTTCGATAGGTACAATCCTAGTGCCGTGTTGAATAACGTAATCGATTTCAGCACGAGAGGCTTTTTCGTCACGCGACCAATAGGTGAGCTGGTAGGGCTTAAACGGTATGCTATTGGCAATAATTTCTTGGCCAACGACTTGTTCGGTCAGTGCGCCTTTGTTAATAACAATAATGTCGTTTGCAAGGAGTACGTCCCGCGACAGATTCATGGCGGAGCAATAAAGCCCGACATCGGATAGTAGTAATTTAAATTTTTTCTCGTTAATAAGCGCTTTTAGCGGTAATCCATTTGCGCTAGTGGAAAATACTTGCGAGATAACTTGTGCTTTAATCAGCTTAACTAACGCCGGTTTTAGGCTACGTGATTGGGTGTCACTACTTATTTTTGAATATTTAAAATTTTCAGCAACAAAGGCCGGTATTTTTTCATACAATACTTGAATGTAATTCTCTTCTGCCTTGCTGAGTGCGTATTTGGCAAAATCAGCCTCATAGGTTAGGAGGATATTGCTCTGTATACGTTGTACGTTATGGTAGGACTGTGAGTCATTAAGTTCGCGTACGGCATCCGGCATACCGCCAATGACGAGGTAATCACGAAAACTTTTTAAAAGTGATTCATGAATTAGATTGAGGTCTTTGGTATTATTTAAACTGACGTTTTCTAAAATATCGCGCCAGGCTGTTTTGTTTTGGGCAAGTAAGA
>NVSS01000121.1 GCA_002732805.1 Coxiella sp. (in: g-proteobacteria) | reverse complement strand
GTGATCTGGCTCAACAAACGCGCTTCATTGTCGCGATAAAGGATTAAGTCATGGCAAAGATCGGCGTACTTCTTATCAACCTGGGCACCCCCGATGATACGTCGTTACCCTCAATACGCCGCTATCTCGATGAATTCTTAATGGATCCCTACGTTGTTGATCTACCGTGGCCACTGCGCGCACTACTAGTGAAAGGGTTTATTTTACGTACACGCCCTAAAACCACACAGCATGCTTACCAACAAATTTGGGGGGACAACGACTCGCCCTTACGCTTGCACAGTCTTGACATGCAACGGCAACTCGCGGCTCGCTTAACAGATAATTACCACGTTGAATTAGGCATGCGCTATGGCACGCCCTCTATGGCAGAGGCACTGAAAAAATTAATGGCTCAAACAATTGATAAACTCATCGTGGTGCCGTTATTTCCGCAGTATTCACAAGCCGCTACCGAATCTGCTATTCAATGTTTTAAGAAAACATTTAAAACATTAAAATCGGCTATTCCTGTCGATATCATCCATGATTTCTATAACCACCCGGCCTTTATTGAGTCACAAGCTAAGTTAATACAAGCCCAATTACGTGATGTGCCGTATGATAAGTTACTGATGAGCTATCACGGATTGCCAGTTAAGCATCTCGCAAAATCTGGCTGCACACACGTCGAGACAGACTGCAAAAACCAGCACCCTTGTCCCGCCATCTCAGCGTCTAATAAAAATTGTTACCGCGCTCAATGTTATGCCACCTCACGCTTGCTTGCGGAAAAATTAAGCCTATCAACAGATCAATACGACGTTACGTTTCAATCACGTCTCGGCAAAACGCCCTGGATTAAACCCTATACGGATCAGCATTTGATTGAACTGCGCAAGCGCGGCATCGCCGATATCGCAATCACCTGCCCCTCCTTTGTCGCAGATTGCTTAGAAACACTGGAAGAAATCGACATTCGCGGACGCCAACAATGGCAACAGCTAGGCGGACGCGCCTTTACATTGGTATCCTGCATTAACTCTGTAGACGTGTCCTATTTATATGCCTTGGTGCATCAGTGACATATGATCATTTGATACATAAAGCGCACACCCCGATATCAGCTGTCTTCGAACGTTATCCTGATCAGGCGCTGGCGATACTGCACTTGGCGTTTGGGGCTGGGGTAGACGTCGGAGTGGCGCTCTCTGACGTGCTAAAGGCCTGTTGCCGATTATACCGCTGTCATTCAGCATCTCTATCTTGAAAACATGCCCCATATTTGCTCACATGACCTCCTATCGTGACCCTTTAAAACCGCACATTCGAGCAAACAAAACTTAAAATAACCTTAATACATAAGTTATTCGTGACACTGCAAATACCTTATTGTATGATTGTTTCATGAAAAAAACCCAAAAAGCGATTAGCCTTCTCGAAGTTGTGCTGGCACTTGCTGTTATTGCCAGTATCACCATGATGGCTGTGCGCTATTACATCATCACCCTACGCGATACACGTGTCAGCCATGCAATTAGTCAAGTTAAACGCCTCACCAAAGGCAGTTATGACTGGCTACAAGCGCAACACCAAGCGGATTTTAGTGATGCTGCTGGTGGCCAATCGATTACATTACAAAAACTCGTCACGGACCAATTGATTGAAGATAAAATAGACACCATCAACCCCTGGGGTGGCACCATTGATATCAGCCCGGGTTCCGATAGTGACTATGTGCAAATCAGCTTAGATAACCTGCCCCAACCTGCCTGCAGAAATTTAACGCAACAATTACACTATATCAACCATACTCAGGTCCTTGGCACCTGCGCCAATAAAACATCAAATACATTCACCGGTGAGTTCTAATCATGACTAAAAAACGTATTGTGCTCGCATCAGGAAATAAAGGGAAAATTCGCGAACTGCAACGCATCCTCTGCACCCTACCCTATGACATTGTGCCGCAATCGGAATTCGACGTTCCCGATGCAGATGAAACCGGGCTGACGTATATCGAAAATGCCATTCTCAAAGCGCGGCATGCCTGTGCTATTACCAAGTTACCTGCCATCGCTGATGATTCCGGTATTTGTATTGACGCGTTAAAGGGTGCACCCGGTATCTACAGCGCGCGCTATGCAGGTCCCGACGCTAATGATGTCGACTTGATTAACAAAGTACTCAAAGAAATGAAGGGCATTCCTGATGACCAGCGCGGCGCACAATTTCATTGCGTTATCGCCTACCTACAACATGAAACAGATCCAGATCCCATTATTGCGCACGGTATATGGCGTGGCCGTGTCGTGCATGAGGCAATAGGTGTTCAAGGATTTGGTTATGACCCCATTTTCTTTTTAGAGGAGCAACAGTGTACCGCTGCGGAATTGGATCCAGATCTAAAAAGCAAAATAAGTCATCGTGGCCAAGCACTGCAAGTGCTTCTCAAACAAATGGCAACCCAATAACAGCGTGATGTTACTCCCCCAAGCTATTGCCTAAGAGGTCATTATGACGCATTCATTTACAACACATTCCCTTATTGGAACCAATAATCAGTTTTGTTACGTAAGCCCGCTAACGTCATTACACGGCGGCTACTCCAGCCCCGAGGCGATGCTAGGGACCACCGTTTTTGATATAAAGACACCCGTCATTGAAATTTCAGACGTGATGAACACACTCAACCAACGTGTCATGCAGACAAAAAAATGCTCTGTATGTTTGATATCTGTGATTATGGCGATGGCTTGATGTGCTGCTATACGAAGAAAAAACCCGCTTATGCCGATGATCATCGCTTTCTAGGTGTTTACACAAAAGCAGTTTCACTACATGAAACGCAAATGTCACCCTTTGCATCAGATATTTATAAACGTGCGTGTTCTATTTATAACGTCAATAAAGCGATGGGCGTCGCCTATGAAATAGTAGACTCGTATAACGCACATGGATTCACCGCTCAAGAATCAAACGTATTATTTTTAACAACCTATGGCCAATCTATGTCGCGGATCGCGGGCCTACTTAATCTGTCTCCCCGCACCATCGAAAGCCATATTAATAATCTAAAAAACAAAACTGGATTACGCAGCAAAGAACAGTTAATCCAATACGCTATATTTACGCGCTTAGCACAACGAATCCCCATCGATTTGATTTTTAAAAAAACATATTCTGTTAGGTGATATCAGACACGTCACAAGCCTAAAAAGTCATCTTGGCCAAGTGTCACAACTGAGCACAAATGACTGGAAATCTGACCAAAAATAGGGCATAATGCTACCTTAAGGTTACAATAACCATAACCTATTGATTTTTATTCTATAAATGGACTTTTCAGCGTAACCGGACGTTACACATGAGCAATTTGTGGAGATATTTACGTGAAAAAACGAGTGATTATATCAGTATTAGTGGCTGCCAGCAGTGTAGTTAGTTCAATGGCATTTGCGGGTCAACCCGATTTGCCACAGCCAAACTCGCATCTGTCTCACGCCACAGCGCATCAACCGCGTTTTTCAAGCATTGATAGCATGGGCAATCTTAACATTACGATTAAGCCCGTTACCCGATCGTCTCACGTGTCGTATTCAATCAAGCAACCGGGTACTGTGTATGCACACATCCGTAATCACATACTCTATCTACGTCAAACCGATGGCGCTAAAAATGCTGCTGACGTGACGCTTCATATGAATCGCCTTGATAACTTGAGCGTCTATGGTAATGCGAATATCACGGCCAACAACATTAAAAGTAATGCGCTCAGCATTAACACCACGTCGAATGGCAACATTATGCTAAACGGCATGATGACGCTAAACAATTTATTTGTAGCCGGTAACGGCAACGTGTCGCTAAGATGGGTAAACGGTGCCGATATTTCGATTTATAGCAAAGGCAACAGCCATATTACGATTGCTGGTAACGTGGGCAAAATGCTAGCAAAACTAAGTGGTCATAGTTTCTTAAATGCTAAATACCTACGCACCAAACAAACCTGGATTAAAACAACAAATTTCGCGCAGGCACAAATCCTGTCAAGCGCTACTGTCCAAGCCTATGCGCACGATCAAAGTAATGTTTATTACTACAAAACACCACAACTAATCAATCGCATCGACCGCAATGCAGGAAACACATTACAACTTGGATGGAATGGTTAAACGCAACCACGGTACAGTCGGCGCTCAGCGACGACAGCTTACCAGCGTCCCATCAGCAGGGTCGTATTTACAATTCGGGTCGCTAGCGACAAACTGCACATAAAGTGGTAGCGGCTTTACACGAAAAAACTTACTATGACCACCTGGTTGACGTGCTGCACTATCGACAACAGGATATACCTTGAGTGCTTCCGCTTGTTGTAGCACTTCCCGAGCACTTGCCTCTGCTTTTTCTGCCTCGGCTAAACGTGCTTGCTCTTTTACTACCTTGCGTGCTTGTTCTGCTGCTGCTTTTATCGCTTGTTTACGTGTCGTCGTTTTTTCACTACGCTTTGCCGCAGATTTCTTTTTAGACTTCTTTTCAGGATTCGTCGTCTTTGGTAACGTTGTTTGAATAGGCTGCACCCGTCTCTGATAGTATTCAGCTAATGGCAAACCATCACGCCTACAAAGCCTACCAGCTGCTTGCTGACGGATGCCAATTACTTGACCCTTCCTCCTCAAGGTAAAAATATCGAGCTCTGCGTCCGGCTTAAATCGCATTTCGCCTCTATCATAATCTTTTTTATTTGATAAAAAAGCGACCTCGGTGAACTGCTCGTCACACTCTTGCCAAACCTCGCCATCACTGACCATACAGTAATACAGAAATATAAAGGCATTTATAAACAATGTGGCTGTGGCAGCAATATCCCCTGGGGGGTTGCTTGTTGCTAAGAGACGCTCCCCTGCCTCTTCGTCACTACGCACCTGAGGAGATAACATATATACGAGCAACTTAAATAACGCCCAGAGCTGGAATGCGCCAAAAGCAAAACTCATCCAAGATCGTTGTAATGGCTGAGCAGGCACATCCACCCGTGCCTGCTCAGCGGGTGCTTGCATTTCAGCGCCGTGATCCCCTTTATTTCGAGCGCTCTTCGAACTTTTTTTCCCCGCCATCGCTATCGCCTTATGCTCAATTACTATTTAAACAAAATTATACGTCACCACCCGCGCATCACAAACCAGTAAGGAGGAGTCTCATCCGAGGAGTGTATAATAACCTAGCGGCGGCACGTATACGTACCATCGCCGTTATCCGTGCACTGATCGTCCACCCGTGGGTTTTCAGCAAACTGAACACCTAGGCGCACGGGCGCAGGAGAATTAACCAAGCTAAATAACGACGCATACTGTTCTGCTGACTGCTTGCGCCTCGGGACATCTATTCTTACAGCGACAGGCTGCGTTTCTGACGTTTTCATTAATTCCTGAGCGTTTGCTTCCTCTACTAAACGTGCCTGCTCTTTTGCTTGAGGCGCATTTTCTTCTGCTGCCTTATGTTTCTGGACTGCTTCTATCTCTTGTTTACGTGTCGTTGTTTCTTTAGGAGGATTATTAGTTTCTTCAGGTGGTGACACACAAAGCTGGCCGCCTGTTTGTGGGCGCTTGCCTAAAAACTCAGGGTTTCCATTACGAACCCCCGCCCGATGTACAACAAACTCAGCCCCCGGTATGATACGCTTTGCCTCATAATCATAGCTATTACCCCAATGACAAGCCACTTCCACCGTATCCTTATTACACAACGCACTGAAAGCCTTCATGCCATGTCGTGTACAAGTCTCCTTAACCACGTATTGTACTATCTTCATCATTAGCGCTCGACCTACAAGTTGGCCTAGAGGAGCCTCCTCCACACCATCAAGTGCTGCTACGTCATCTTCGGCATGCTCATCGACGTCAGAACTACTGCCCATTGAAAGGAACAGCAGGAGAGCAGCCATTGACAGGACCCCAAGCATTAACTGTTGATATGTGAAACGACCTTTGTCGCTTGAGACAAGCGGCTTCTTTTCCCTTGTTTGAGTTTTTTGGTTGCTCCGAGGTTGCTTGCTCCGAGGCATGACAGTCACCTTATACTTAATTATTATTAAGCGAAATCATACGTCACTACGCGCAAATAACAAGCAAACAAAACTTAAGACTAACTTAACGGCTCACAATTGCTCTGACTAAAGGTGATGACGAAGTACGCGCTGTACATCGCCCACCTTACGCACCCAAGCACCGTCTAGGCGCATACGTGCCGGCAAATGTACCAAACGTTCTTCGGCTTTTTCGAAGTTGGGGAAAACACCGTACAGTGCAATCGCCCATGGGTGTGATTGATTACCCACACGTAACTGAACGGCCACGTTCTTAAGTTCGTTATCAACCACGAATTGATTCACGACGTCAGAGTGATACGAACCAATCAATTGTATCGTGTAATAATTTTTGGGTAACCGTAGCAGTTTCTTCTCAGAAAAATTAAGCTTGCGTGGTGCCGGCATTTCAGTGTCTAGCCCTTCACGGGCATATTGCTGCTCGTCCGTTGAGACGCTATTTTCTTGATCGAGGCTGTATGCCTGAGGCACGCTCACTTGCTGCGGCAAGTACGAAGAGACATTGTAAGCCTGATTGATGACCGGCGCTAACACAACCGAACGTAAATGAAGATCAGCCGACAATTGTTGGTTTTGCATGTCATCTTCATCTTCGTGTGCGTAATTATCATCAATTGAAATTTGATAGGCCGGCAACTTAGGTGCTGGACGCGATAGCACAACCGCTGCAGGTGCCTGCTCCTTTAATGCGAGTTGACTCGGCGCCACTTGTAAGCCATTGCGTGCAACCGCGGGTGCCGTTTTACCGTCGTGCACTAACTGCATCGCCAGTAAATGGGCCTGTTCACCCTGTACGCCTTGAGTCTGCGTCATGGCCTTAGCCACATCAGCAATTTGCTGGGTGGTGACCGGTCCCGCCAGGTTAGGCAATGTCGTAATGCCGTTAAAGGTGACCAGCTCTTCCACTTTGCCCTTTTCGAGCGTCACACCTTGATGATCAATGCCAATTACCTGATAATCATTTTGCAGACGCGATCCAATATGAACCGATTGATAACGTCCACCTGAATGCAACGTTGCACTCCACTGTCCGCCTTGTTGATCGATATAACTTAACACGATGTTATCATCTAACCCGTTGTTACCCAGGCCAGTACTCATCGGCAAGCCTTCTGCACCCGTCAATTTCGAGGTTTTGCTCGTGACGACCGCGATTTGATGCTGCGCATTAGCCACCGCAGCCTCTTCATCCAACAGCTGATGACGCATTTTAACCACTTCGTATTGATTCAGCATAGTCACATAAGCATGCTGCCCTTGACTCATCGTATTCATCGCCGTGTTAGCCGCTGTAGCCACCGGTGCTGTTGGTGTTACGGCAGGTTGCACAGCAGGCTTAGATACTGTTTGAAGCGCTGTTG
>NVSS01000120.1 GCA_002732805.1 Coxiella sp. (in: g-proteobacteria) | reverse complement strand
TCCACTGCGGCACGTGATGCGCCCACAGCAGCACCCATTTTATCGGCAATCGCAATGAGTCGATCAAACGTTGCTTTGTCGCCCAGACCACGCCCACCCGAAATAATCACATCCGCTGATGCCAGCTCAGGCCGATCACCCACTTGCTTTGTTTCGCTCACAAATTGCGTGTGCTTATTATCAAACGTTGTTTCAAGATTAGTGATCGTTATGTCCCCATCCTTTGGAGAAACCCTATCAAAAGCACTCGGGCGAATTGTTGCAAGCTGTATCGCATCACTACTTTCAACCGTGGCAATCGCATTACCTGCATAGATCGGGCGTTTATACGTTTTAGCATCAATAATTGCAATTACATCGCTTAGCTGGCCAATATCCATTAAGGCGGCAACGCGGGGCAATAAATTTTTACCAAACGTTGTCGACGGTGCAAAAATATGCGTGTAGTCATTTGCAACGCTCTGCACCAATTGCGCTGTGTTTTCAGCCAATTGATGTTCATAACAGGCATGATTCGCCACGTGTATTGTATCAATTTGGCCATACTGTTTAAGTTCATCAACAACGGGTTGGCAATTATACCCCATAACAAGCGCACTAATCGTGCCCTCTATTTGCGTAGCCGCTGCTAACACAGCTAACGTGGTGGCGCGCACTTTTTGATTATTATGCTCTACAATAATTAATGTCGTCATACTAAATCCGCCTCTTTTAATTTATCCATGAGCTCCGCAAAGTCCTTAACTTTGATCCCGGCACTTTTGCGCGGCGGCTCTTCCAGGCCTAGGATTTTAACGTGTGGCTTAAAGGAAAGGTTCATGTCGGCGAGTAATAGCGTCGTGATTATTTTTGATTTTGCTTTCATAATATTAGGCAGGCTTACAAAGCGTGGTTTATTTAAACGTAAATCAGCACTAATAACCGCTGGCTTTGCCACGCTAATTGTTTCGAGCCCACCATCAACCTCACGCGTCACTACAAAGCGATTACCCTCATACTTAATGACGGACGCATAAGTTGCCTGTGACCAATCAAGCAGTCCCGCTAGCATCTGCCCCACTTGATTGCAATCGTTATCAATTGCCTGTTTACCTAAAAGCACAAGCTCAGGCTGCTCATCCGCTACAATTTTTTGTAAGATTTTGGCGATATGCAATGATTCAGGATCTTCATCTGTTTCTACCAAAAATGCTTTATCGGCGCCCATCGCTAAACCATGTCGCAATGTTTCTTGCGACGCTTGTGTTCCAACAGACACCAGGCACACCTCAGTTGCTACACCCTGCTCTTTTAACTGCAGCGCTGCTTCTAATGCAATCTCATCAAAAGGATTCATCGACATTTTGACGTTGTCCTTAACAACATCCGTATGCTCACGATTTACACGAACGCGAACATGATAGTCAATCACACGCTTCACAGGTACCAATATTTTCATGTCTGAATCCTCGTCAATTTCCTGATCAGGAGTGTAGCATGGATATTTCGTGATTTCCAAGCATCGAATTCACTACTATTTTTTGCCCCTGCACTTGCAATTTGCTACAATCACAGGTCGTCACGCTAATTTTTAAGGACAGAAAACATGGCCATAAAACCCACATCACTATCGTTAGCCTGTCTTCTTATTACCGCCTATGCCGTTCCTACGTTTGCGAATAATTGCCATCCTCTAGTAGATATGCATAAGCCTCAATTAATTATTGGCTATGGATCGCTAATGCAAGAAGCCTCAAAAAAACGCAGTGACCCCGATGTGTCTGCAAACTACCCTGTTTTAGTACGCGGGTTTAAGCGTGGCTGGTTCTTATATGCATGCAATGATAGGCCTGGGTTTTCCACTACTTATTTAGGTGTCACACCCAATCCCGATGCCCATATTAACGCTGTTGTTTATAAACTCAATGGTGCCAAAACAATACAAGCATATGATGCACGTGAAAAAGGCTACTGCCGCGTACGTGTAAAACCATCCGACATTAAATTTTTAGCGCTGCTACCTAAAAACATGCAAAACGGTCAAATTTGGATTTATAACTCTCAGCAAGGGCTGATTAAAACACCCACAAAGAATTGCCCTATTGTTCAATCCTACGTTGATATTTTTCTATCCGGCTGCCTGGAATTACAAAAAAAATATACGTTACCCGGGTTTGCAAAGCAGTGTATTACCACAACATCAGACTGGTCTTCGCATTGGGTTAATGACCGACTATACCCCAGACGTCCGTTTATCTACCAGCCTGAGGCAGGAAAGATAGATACCTTAATTCATGATAACTTGCCGGTTCAGTTTAAGCACATTAAGATAGCGCGATAATATCTTAAGACTCATTAAATATACACCTGTTTAGCGCCTAACCTGTGGCATTAGATGCGTAGTTAGGAATAGCATGATACATACGCTTGCACCCCCTATTTATAGCCCACGCCATGACGTCGCCGAAGCGCACACGCGCCCAATAAAATAGTCGTAACGATGCTATGCCGATTCATCACATGAGTCAATTATTCTGAAATGTACTCTAACGCTGGCGGGCGTAAATTATAACTCGATCCCATACAAAATCCATAGGCGCCTGTATTTGCAATAAGAATAATATCACCTTCTTTGGTTTCTGGCATAAAACGCGAGAAACCAAGCGTATCTCCTGATTCACAGATCGGTCCGACGATATGCGCAATGACTGCTGGCGGCGCATCAAGCTGTGATAAATTAACAATCTCATGATACGAACCATATAACGCCGGGCGAATTAATGAATTCATACCCGTTTCGATACCAATAAACTGTGTATCGCCTTTTTGCTTTAACTGCGTTACCTTTGCAATTATCACACCGGCACGCGCCACTAAAAAGCGACCTGGCTCTAACCAGAATTGCAGCTGCGGGAATTTTTGTTTGAACGGTTGCAACGTGCTATCCAGCTTAATGGTATCAAGCGGTTGCTGTCCGGGGCGCTCTACAATGCCCAAGCCACCACCAAGATCGAGTATCTTAACATCTGGAAAATAAGATAATAGCTCTGTTAATAAGGTCGCTGTACTTTCCCATAAGTTGGCTTGCAATATGCCACTACCGTAATGCGCGTGCAGTCCAATCACGTTTATATCGTGCTGTGCTACCAATTTAACAAGGTCAGGTAATCGCGCTTGCGGTATGCCGAATTTCGATTCGTTGCCGCCGGTGCTTACGTATTTATGATGACCGAGACCAATACCAGGATCAACACGTAATAAAACCGCTTGATCTTTAAATATCTCAGGCCAATGTGCAATTGGATACACCGCATCGACTGTAACATACGTGCCATACTCAAATGCCTGCTGATATTCAATTTTAGGTGCAAAATTAGGGGTAAACAAAATACGTTTACGATCGATGGTGGGGAATAATTTGAGAATTAACTCAACTTCATTAATGGACACACATTCAAAACCCATCCCCTGCTCATAAAACGTCGTTAACACCATCTCATTGGAATTTGCCTTCATCGCATAAAATATATGATCGATAGACTGACACGCTTTCAGCTGTTCAGCGGCTTGTAATAATGTGGGCTTATCATACACATAACAAGGCGAATGCTTATCAGCCAACGCCAATAATTCCTCACGTTTTGTTTCCCACCACAATTCCCGGGGTGCGGCCATTTCAGTAAACTCTTCTTGCCAGCTTTTACTGTAATAATAACTTTCAGGATTATGCTCGACTAATAACACATGCAGTTTTTTAGCGATACGTTCCGCTTGGTTTTCATTGACGATAAAACTTAAGTTCAAGTCATTCGAAGATTGGGACAACATATGAATTTGCTGTGCTTCAAACACTTCAAACACAGGACCAAATTGATGGAGGATCGAACGAATGTTACGCCCGACCAAGGTCACTTGTGCGCACGGCGCAATGACACGCGCCTGTGAAAACTCATTGAGATCGTCTAATAATCCTTTTAAACGCGCATCATCCACCCACTGCCCTTCATTGTCTAACGTCACTGTGACGCTTGATTCAGACGTTGTTACCAAATCGATAGAAATATCATGCTGTTTAAAACAAGCAAATACGTCCGCCAAAAACCCGCTCTGGCGCCACATAAGCATCGTCTCAATGGTAATTACTGTAATATGATATTTGGTTAAAATAGATTTTATTCGCAAGCCTTGTGATTCACAGTCACGGGTAATCAACGTGCCTTTATGCAGTGGGTTTGCCGTATATTTTATCGATAGTGGAATACCGGCCTGACGCATTGGAGGAATCGTATTAGGGTGTAATACCTTCGCGCCCATCGCAGCAATTTCTTGTGCTTCATCGTAATCTAGTTGATTGAGTAAGCGTGCCTGCGGGATTTGGTGCGGGTTTGCGGTATAAACACCCGGTACATCCGTCCAAATTTCACAAGCGACAGCTTGTAATTTTGCCGCTATATAAGCGGCTGAAATATCAGAGCCGCCCCAGCCCAACAACACGGTATCCCCTTGTACATCACGCGCAATAAAACCCTGCGTAATCACGACATCAGTATCAAGCTCTTTAAATTTCTGTGAAAAGTCGTTATCGGGATGTGCATCACAATCGCGGCTAAATAATGCTTTTTTGTATGCTCACGCGTATCATTCACGCTCGTCAGTGCATTACGTATGTCAAAATAAGCAGCCTTCAAACCATTAGCCGATAAAAAAGCCTGCCCCAGTCGCGTCACCATCAGCTCACCAAAGGCAAGCAACTCTGCGCGTGTACGTGGGCTGATTTCTTTTAATAATGACACACCCTCTGAAAGCTTCTTTAGCTGAATAAACTCTTCGGACACGATATCGAATGACACATCAAGATCAGCTGATAATTCTTTGTAAATTAGCGCTATTTCACCAAGCACCGGCTGTGAGTCATCCTCTAGGGAGGCTTTTATCAATTTATTTAAAAGCCGAGAAATCTTAGCAGCGGCCGAACAGACAACCACCACACGATGCTTTTGCTGCAGATGATTCCGTACAATTTGAGCAATTGAACTCCAGTGCTCCCGCGATGAAACACTCGTCCCACCGAATTTTATAACGACCCATGAAGACACGATAACGACCCTTTAATTATCCGGATCTCGTATCATAGCATACTCATTTGTATACTCCAGAAAGCGTCAGGTGCCGTCATCCTCAAATACTTATCAGTGGTGCCATCATTCCTTGTGAATACACACGTACTTCCATCTATTTTCGTCTCTTTAGGTAGAATCGTTTGGTATTTTGGCCCAACGATTGATCGCCCTGGAAACGCTGCATTTTTATGTAAGCCATTACAATAATCGTTACCTTTCTGAGCGGCCATTGCATCTTTAAGGCTATTGTAGTGACAGGCAGCCGATAGAGCCAAAATAGGTAAACATAGCGAAACACCAACAACGGTCAAAAAAAATCTTTTCATGTTTTATCTCCCTGATATTTTCTGCACAAAACACCATCAATCCCATCATCGCCCCTACAAGTCATCGAACTTTACACCCCCGTCCCCAAACCCTATACTGCGCTCATGGATATACAACGTGAATCAATGGACTTCGATGTCGTTATTATTGGTGCAGGCCCTGCCGGCCTTGCGACGGCGATACACCTGGCTGATCTTGCAAAAGCCCAACAGCGTGAGCTCTCAATCTGCATCCTCGAGAAAGGCGCTTACGTCGGCGCACATATCATCTCCGGTGCTGTATTAGAGACTGATGCACTCACTGAACTCATGCCCGATTGGCAAGCTCAGAATGCCCCCGTAACGGTTAAAGCCAAACACAGTCAATTGCTTTATCTGTCTGCCACAAAGCACTGGCCTTTACCTCAAATTCCCATGATGCACGGAAAAAACAATTACATTATAAGCTTAGGCGAGCTCTGTAAATGGTTAGGTGAACAAGCCGAGCAAAAAGACGTCAATATATTTCCGGGGTTTCCCGCAGCAGAAATCCTCTATAACGAAGCCAATACCGCTGTTATCGGTGTACAAACCGTGGATATGGGGCTGGATAAGCAAGGGAATCCGACAGATCAATTTCAGGCTGGGATTAATATACTCGGAAAACAAACCATTTTTGCTGAAGGCTGTCGCGGCTCCCTAACCGAAACATTAATCGATAAATTTGAATTACGCAAAGCCTGCGACATGCAAAGCTATGCACTTGGCATTAAAGAATTATGGCGCATTGCCCCTGAAAAACATGATGCAGGAGCGGTTATCCATACCGTCGGTGTACCCCTTAACAAGGTCTATGGTGGCGGTTTCATTTATCACTTCAAAGACAACCTTATCTCAGTCGGCCTCGTTGCAGGTCTTGACTATAAAGACCCTCTGTTTGACCCCTTTGACGTATTCCAACAATTCAAACAGCACCCTTACGTAAAGCGGCTTCTAGACGGTGGCGAGTGCATTAGCTATGGCGCGCGCGCCCTGAATGAAGGTGGTTATCAGTGCATCCCACAGCTGACCGTACCCGGCGCCAGCATTGTCGGTTGCGCTGCTGGTTTTGTAAATGTGGGAAAAATCAAAGGCATACATAACGCACTTCGTTCAGGTATGTTAGTGGCAAAGGCACTTATTGAGAAACCACTTGAAGAACTGCATACCGAGCTCACCTCATACACAAAAAACATAAAGCAATCCTCTATTTATAAAGAGCTTTATCACGTACGTAACATTCGGCCGAGTTTTCATCGTGGCAATTGGTTTGGGATGTTGTATTCAGCCTTCGATCAGTTCATTTTACGTGGCCGTGCGCCCTATACGCTGCATTACAAAATTGCTGACCATGATACGCTGCATAAACAGACATCAGCCTACCAAGCGCCGTCATTTAAACAACGCCTCAATGCGGTCTACCTCACCGGCACCAAACACCGTGAAGATGAACCCTGCCACCTCAAGCTTAAAGACCCCAGCATCGCGATTAACGTTAACTACAAGCAATACAACGGCCCCGAATCACGCTACTGCCCCGCTGGTGTCTATGAATTTATCGAAGAGAATGGCACGACACGGTTGCAAATAAATGCGGCGAATTGCATACACTGTAAAACATGTGATATCAAAGATCCAAAACAAAACATCAAATGGACTGTTCCTGAAGGTGGCGACGGACCAAATTATCAACTGATGTAACGCTAAAACATGATTTTTATACCGACCAGCACGCTGTTGATTTTTGGCGTGTCTGATAAAGTAATGCTTTTCAAGTTTTCACCAAACATATGGATGTATAGCACTTGCAACGCATAATGTTTTCCAAAGTTATAAGCAATGCCCGCGCCAACTTCGAAATGCGTGGCTGTTATACGTTGCCTATTGAGGTCCGTAATACTGGTATGCACACGGCCATAACCCATCTTTAAAATAGCATCAACGGGATCATAGTGACCTAATATTTGTGCTAAATAGCTCACTACCCAGGAATCTACTTTTGAGTTACCATTGGTAAAGGTATATTTTGCTTTACCAAAAAAACCGGCATCAATTTCAAAACCAAGACCCAGGTGGTCAATAAAGTCGTGATTGTAGCCTATATCAGCACTC